>JBCCVV010000196.1:0-12927 GCA_039194925.1 Bacteroidota bacterium | reverse complement strand
CTATCGTCGTGATGTATTTTGTCATCATTTTTGACCAAAAATGATGACAAAATGAATTTTTATCCAATGTCTAACCCAGGATTGCAATTCTAGGCTAGAAATGGTAAAGCCCGATGGACTTTTATTTGAAATATTATTCTGGCTGTGTAGTTACTATCGGCACCTCATTCTCCTTTATACTTTATCTAAAAACTCAAATACTACCTTCCATGTCTCACTCACATCTTCCCCTACTCTCTCCTTTACCAACATGGAAGAACCATGCACTCCATGCTCTGGCACAAAAGTCTGATGATTAAACTGTTTTGCCAGTTCGAATTGTTGTTGAGAAGCTTCCCGTTCCATTTCATTGGGTGGCCTGAGGATAAGTAAGGGAATTTTCATGGACTCAAAATAAGGGTCGGGCAGGCACGCTTTCATAGCTCCACCTGACGCCGGAGAAAATGCCAATACCGCACTTATTTCTTCCTGTCTATTATTGCCCAATTGAATGGCGAGCGTGGCACTGTAACTACTCCCCCATAAAATTTTCTTCCCCGAAAATCCTTGTGCATTTACATACTCTAATGCTCCTTCAAGATTATTGTATGCATCGCAATAGGTATACCCGTCTCCAAAACTATTTTCAGGAATATTTGCTAATGTCCGATTGTAGCTGCCATACACTTGACCGCCGCTTCGCTGATCAATAGCCAGAATATTATATCCTTTTTCTCTTAGTTTTGGAATGATGGATACGTATTCACCTCTTGCATTTGATCCGCCCTGATGAAAGAGTAAGATTGTATTCGCCGTCTTATCCAATTCGTAAAGATCACCTATTATATGAATGCTGTCTGAGGTGTAGAAGGATATTTCTTTAGAATCATCATTTTCCTTTGCAACATGTGCTTTCTGATCTGCTTCACATCCAATCAAGGTAAGAAAAAGAGAAAAGACTAATAATTTCACTGTAGGATTCATAAGTAGATAGTTAGTTCATGCATAAAACGAAGTCAGCATGAAAAATGTCGTAACTCCCCAGATTCTCTTATGTTTTCAGTATTGATCTTCAAAGAATTTATATTTATTTAATAACCTCTTTTAGTACGTTTTTTGAAAATCGGCAGTCCATAAAAGAGCTTGGTCGCCGTAGCGGATAAGTTATGTCCAATCACTGAATAGGCACTTAAATTCGGTTTAGGTCTCTTTCCTTCGCCCAATCTTCGAATATGGATTTCATGCCACATGATCTCCGCAAAACCACTTGAATCAAACACCTTGAGCCCTGTTTTTGGAGTTGGAATATCGAGTTTTGCCAATTCACCAGTAAAAATTCGATTAGGTAAATCCGGTATCAAGGTAAATGGTCGTGCCAACCCTACAACATCAACCTCGCCTTCAGCCAACGCTTGTTCCATCACCTCCACTGTCCTAAATCCTCCGGTTAACATCAAGGGCGTTTTTAGCGTCTTTCGCACCTTTTTTACATAATCCAAAAAATACGCTTCTCGCTCTCTTGTACTTTGTTTCCGACCAGCATCAACCATAGCTGGTTTTTCGTACGTACCGCCACTTATCTCTATCAAATCAATTCCCTCCACATCCAGCAATCGAACCACTTCCATGGATTCCTCTTCCGTAAATCCTCCCCGTTGAAAATCAGCAGAATTAATTTTGATGCCAATGGGGTACTCCGGTCCTACTTTCTTACGGATATTTCGATACACTTCAATTACAAATCGTGCGCGATTCTCCAAACTTCCGCCCCACTGATCTTTTCGATGATTGACCAAAGGAGACAAAAATTGGCTTACCAGATATCCATGCGCACCATGTATTTGCACCCCGGTAAAGCCTGCCTCTTTCATAATCAAAGCTGTGTTCCCAAATTGCTCAATGATTTCTAAAATTTCCGGTTCCGTCAATGCCCGTGGTTGCTTGAATAGCACATTTAAACCCTTGACACTAGTCATTACGGCAGACGGAGCAACAACCTCTCTATTGATGGCTCCCATTGCCTGTCTGCCTGGATGATTGAGTTGCGGCCACAGGTGTAAACCTGTCCCTTTTACCGCATTTGCCCACTGCTGCAACAATTCAAAATCCGTTCGATCTTGGACCACCACATTCCCGGGTTCTCCCAAGGCATCCTTTCTAATCATCACATTTCCTGTAATAATTAATCCGCATCCGCCATCCGCCCATCGCTCATAGGCATGAATCAACGTTTTGGTCGGTCGATGATGTTTAGGAGAAAGATTCTCACTCATTGCCGACTTGGCGATTCGGTTTTGTAATTGGGCTCCGCAAGGAAGCGTCAGTTCTTTTTGTAGGTGCATGTTGACAAATTGTACTCCAATCTCCAAAAATACATAAATAGTCGTTGCAGTATTATCATCCACGAATCAAATACAACGGGATAAGAGTAAATACTACGATGTACTAATTTATTTCACTAAAAATTTCCTTTCCTCTTCCTACAATAATTTCATTATTTCAATACATTTAACCTATCATACCAAATCCATAAAAATGAACCTTAACCCATCGAAATCTAAAAATTTGTTCACCCTGCTCCTTTTGCTCTATCCTCTATTGCTACTCGCCCACGGTGTTAGCCAATCGGATCAAGAAATACTGAATAACGGAGGGTTGCTTTCTTATATTTATGTTGGGGCAACACACATGCTGACGGGGTACGATCATTTGCTCTTCCTTACCGGAGTGATTTTTTACCTGGATGGTTTCAAAAGCATTGTAAAGTTTATCACGGTATTCACAATAGGTCACAGCATCACCTTAATATCGGCTACCTATCTGGGAATCAAAGCCGATGAGCACCTTATTGACGCTGTGATAGCACTCAGCGTACTCTATAAAGGATTTGAAAATCTGGACGGATTCAAAAAAGTCTTCAACACCGGCTCCCCAAATCTGCTCAACATGGTTTTCATTTTTGGATTGATTCATGGATTCGGGTTATCCACAAGATTGCAATCCTTCGATATGGGTATGGGGCAATTTTTATTAAAAATCATCAGCTTTAATGTTGGAGTAGAATTAGGACAAGTACTAGCCCTTATCCCGATCGTTTTTGTCCTTTCGAAATGGAAAAAATGGAACAGTTATACTACTTTCTATACTGTAGTCAATTGGTTTCTGATCTTCGCAGGGATTGGCCTTTTTATCTTCCAACTATATGGGTACTTCTCGCATCTTTAGAAATTATGGATGCATGGCTGTATATGGCTGGTACGGTTAGAACTGGCTTGAGGAAATCTAAATGTTTGTAGGGTGGAATGATTGAATGCGTAAATGATTGAATGCGTAAATGGACCTCAATAACTGGGTAACTAAACAACTGAGCAACTAAATAACAATAACAATGATTAGATATATACTCTTACTTACCTCATTTTTGATACATCTCAATTGTTCTCCGAAGAAACAACTGGCTTCACCGGATTACTCCGAATATATCGCACAGCATCAGACCCAATACATGGCTGACTTCATCAAGGATGAAAGAGCACCACTCAACGAAGCTGATCTTGAACACGTAAATTTCTATCCTGCTAATGAAGCACTTAAATGTGAATGCGATTTTCAACGGACTCCGGACGCCAAACCATTTGACCTGAGCACATACAGTGGCATTACGAAACCCTTTCGTCAGTATGGCATCGCGACTTGCAACATCAATACTAAAAAGACAGATGTACACCTCTACACGAATATGAGGGCTATAGCCATGCCCATGTACAGAGATCATCTGTTTATTCCCTTTAAAGATTATACGAATGGTGAGGCATCTTATGGCGGAGGACGATACATCGATCTAAAAACAGGTGATATCAAGGATGAAAAAGTGACCATTGATTTCAATAAATGTTACAATCCCTGGTGTGCCTACAGCGATGGATACAATTGTCCAATACCTCCTGTAGAAAATCATTTTGATCTAAAGATAGAAGCTGGAGAAAAGATGTGGACGGGTGTTAAGAAAAAAGCGAAATAACATGACTTAAAGCCATAAATTCGTAAAGCATCTAAGAACGCATGTATCCTTTCAGAAAAGATTGAGCTTGGACACGTCCCGCTAAGATTCATGCATCTTTATTGTGGAGTTTTACTTTATCGAATAAAAATGTTTATTTAAATCAGAAAATCTTGATATTGCGATTCCTTATCAAAAGCGCACTACTATTCAAATCCTACCACTATGAAATTTTTCTTTTCTTCACTATTCCTTCTCTTTTTTATCTTAAACGGAAATACCCAGACCAACGATCCACGAATCGCAGCAAACAATTTTCGGCAGCAACTTACCGAATCCAGTATTGCTTCGAATATTCAGTCAGATTGTATAGGCCCTACCGTCTTCAGCGGTCGTATTTCGGACATTGCTGTCAACCCAAATGACCCAACTGAATTTTATGCCGCATATGCTTCGGGAGGGCTTTGGCATACTACAAATAATGGTACAACATTTACCCCGGTCTTTGATTATGAAGCAGTAATGACCATTGGTGATGTAACGGTGGATTGGGAAAACGACATCATCTGGCTGGGGACAGGAGAAGTGAATAGCAGTCGATCTTCTTATGCGGGAGTAGGGATTTATAAAAGTACCGATAAAGGAAAAACATGGACTCACTTCGGACTTACGGATTCTCATCATATTGGCCGAATCATTCTTCATCCCACCAATAAAGATATAGCATGGGTGGCAGCCTTGGGACACTTATACACTACCAATGAAGAAAGAGGAGTTTTTAAAACAACCGATGGTGGAAATACATGGACCAAGACGTTATATATAAACGATAATTCAGGAGCAGTAGATCTTGTCATCGATCCATCAAATGCTGATGTACTATATGCTGCTACTTGGGATCGAATACGAAAGGCATGGAATTTTCAGGAATCAGGAACGGGTTCAGGAATTTATAAATCTACCGATGGAGGAAATACATGGCATAAAATCAATACAGATGATTCTGGTTTTCCTAACAATGAAGGTACAGGGAGAATCGGTTTAGATATTGTTCATAAAGATGGAAAGTCGTATCTGTATGCCATTCTGGATAATTACGACCGAAGACCCCCAGAAGACGATGATGAAGAAGATGGATTGACAAAAAACAGTTTTGAGAATATGACTCAAGAAAATTTTGCAGCCATCAAAGATGAAGATTTGGAAAAATATATGGAAGAGAATGATTTCCCTGAAAAATATGATGTGGAGTCTGTCAAGGAAATGGTAGCCAACGGAAAAATAGACCCCATTGCTTTAAAAGAATATGTGGAAAATGCTAACAGTCTGCTTTTCGATACGCCGGTTATCGGTGCAGAAGTGTATCTCAGTACAGATGACGGTACAACCTGGAAAAAGACCAACACCTATTTTTTAGATGGTGTCTACAACAGTTACGGGTATTATTTTGGTCAAATAAAAGTCAATCCTGCAAATCCTGATCAAGTATACATTATGGGAGTACCCATCCTGAGATCTGACGATGGTGGCGTAAACTGGAAAAATGTGAATGGTGAAAATGTCCACTCCGATCATCATGCGCTTTGGATCAATCCCAAGAACCCACATCACATTATCAATGGAAATGATGGGGGTATCAATATTAGCTACGACAGTGGAGAGTCATGGATTAAATGCAATATGCCTACTGTGGGTCAGTTTTACTACATCAACGTAGATTACGCTACGCCATACAATGTCTATGGTGGCACGCAGGACAATGGAGTATGGGTGGGTTCGAATACGTATCAGGAAGGAACAAGATGGCAAATGAGCGGAGATTATCCATACGATCGATTGATGGGCGGTGATGGCATGCAAGTACAGATTGACAAAAGAGACAACAATACCGTATATACGGGCTTTCAATTTGGAAATTACTTTAGAATTGACAGAGCGTCGGGAGAAGGAACATACATTACTCCAAAACATGATCTTGGAGAGCGCCCGTACCGATGGAATTGGCAATCTCCTATTCTCTTGTCACCACATAACCAGGACATCTTTTATATGGGAGCTAATAAGCTACTACGATCCATGGACAAGGGAGAAAACTTTACACCCATATCTAGTGATTTGACCACTGGCGGCAAAAAAGGAGATGTGGCCTTTGGAACATTAACAACGATAGCCGAATCGAAATTTAAATTTGGATTGATGTATACCGGTAGCGACGATGGTATGCTCTACCGGACAAAAGACGGAGGAAGCACTTGGACGAATATTGGTAAAAATCTTCCGCAAAACAAATGGATAAGTCGCGTTGTAGCCTCTTCACACGAGGAATCCAGGGTATATGTTTCACTTAATGGATATCGAGACGACGACTTCACCGCATATGTATTTGTGAGCGAAGATTATGGAGATACCTGGAAGGATATTAGTGGCACATTGCCTTCCGAGCCTGTAAATGTGATTAAAGAAGATCCAGTTAATAAAAACTTAGTTTTTGTGGGAACTGATCACGGAGTCTATGCATCGGTGGATGGAGGCGTTAATTTTATGGTCGTGGATGCCAAAATGCCAAGAGTGCCCGTGCATGACTTGGTTGTCCAGGAAAAAGAAAACCATCTCCTTGTAGGTACGCATGGAAGATCGATCTTCAGATTAGACATCGCACCTCTGCAAGAATTGGAAGAAGTAAAAGATTCAGGTCTCCATCTGTATGCCATCTCTTCAATGAGATCTAGAAGCAATTGGGGCAATAAAAGAAGACCTTATAGCGAACCCAATCTTCCTGAACTGGACCTTACGGTATATTCGGAAAATGCCGGAAAGGCTACCTTATCCGTTCTATTGGATGATCTTGAAATTCAAAACACTCAGATCGAACTTAAAAAAGGAGTTGCCCAGGTGACCTATGATTTAACAGTCGATGCTTCCAAAAAGAAAACCTATGAAAAGAAGCTGTCCGAGCAAAATGAGGACGAATCGGACGTTGAATTAAAAGAGGCAGATAATGGAAAAATCTATCTCCATCCGGGCACCTATGAAATAAAAATAACACGTAACGGAAAAACATCCACTTCAACCTTTAAGTTAAAATAGTATGTGGAAGAAAATTTTAATTACAATTCTAATTTTGATTATCGGAGGTCTCACCTATGTGGTAACAACAAATTATCCAAAACTGGAAATTGTTACTGCATATGCAGCCAAAAAAATGTGTTCCTGCACCTTTATTGCTGAACGTACACAGGAGTCCATTCAGACCGAAGATCTGGCCATGTCTCCCCTGGATTTATCAAAAACGGTAATCGATCGAGAGCATAAAAGCGTAACCACTTCTGTTTTTGGGTTGCAATCCAAAACTGCGGAATACCGGGAGAATCTGGGGTGTGTTTTAATTCATGGCAAAGACGACTATCAAATCAAGTTTCCAAGGGCACAAGTCAAGCGAAACGATTTGTCTGATGTAGCCTTTCCATATGGCGATAAAGTCGAAATACTACCTGTCAAAGGAGTCGATTTTAATAAATTGAATGAAGCAGCAGATCGATTTTTTGATCCAAATGGTGAAATGACCAATAAGAAGACTCGCTCGCTGTTGGTTGTGCACAAAGATTCTGTCATTTATGAACGATACGCAAATGGATACGATGAAGATACTGAAATCCTGGGTTGGTCGATGACAAAAAGTATGATGAATACCTGGGTGGGAATGATGGTAATGGATCGTAGATTGAATGTAAACAATGACAACCTTTTTTCTGAATGGCAAAATGATGATCGCAAAAACATTACACTCAACAATCTTTTACACATGGAATCCGGTCTGGAGTGGGATGAAAATTATAGTGAAATTTCTCCGGCAACAGAGATGCTTTACACCTCAGAAGACAATGGCGAAGTGGCACTCAGACAACCGTTGGAATATGACCCCGGAACATATTGGGAATATTCTTCTGGCACCTCTAATATCATTTCAAAATACTTGAGACAACAATTTGCTGATCACGATGATTATCTGCGATTTCCACATGAGCGCATCTACAGAAAACTCAATATGGACAATACTACACTAGAAGTAGATGAAGCGGGTGGCTATATTGGATCGAGCTATTGTTACGCCACCACTCGCGATTGGGCAAGATTTGGCACACTTTACCTCCGAGATGGTGTATGGAATGGTGAGCGTTTGCTTCCGGAAGGCTGGGTAGAATATACCAAAACACCCAATGCATCCAGCAATGGAAGATATGGTTCTCATTTTTGGACCAATGCAAGTCCAAAGTATTACAAAGATGCTCCGGAAGATATGTTTTCAGCCAATGGATATGAAGGTCAACGCGTATTCATCATTCCCTCCAAGGACTTGATCATCGTTCGATTAGGACTCAATCAACGGGTTGATTTTAACCGCCTAGTAAAAGAAATTTGTGATAGCATTGAATATTAGAAAATGATTTGGAAAGTAAAATCGGAATTAACACTTGTACTTTTCCTGTTCATGGGAATGGCCTACATGGGCTGTAAAACACAAAAAAATGTAAATAGTGAAGGATTTCAAAATGATTATTTTGGCATAAAAGGTCTCCCATGCAAAGAAACCATTGGTCCTGATGCGATTGACAGCCACCTAGGTAGGTTGGATTGTGAAAATATTTCTTTTACCTATGATTTTGGACCTTTCAGCAATCCCGGACCACTCACCACAAAAGAAGAGTTTATACAATCCTTCGATACCTATCATCACACCAAGCTTTTCGAAAATCGCATGATTGATCCCAAGGTGTATCGGATTTTTCTTGATTCTGTCAAAGTAATCAATGTCGAACGAAAAAACGACAGTCATCCCCTACTCATCAAATGCGATCCTTGCAATGCTGTAGCCGAAATGACTTTCCTGGGAGAAACGTATTTCTATCCCTTTACAATGAGTGAAAAACAGTTGGATATGGAAGGTTTTACTTATTCGTTTGAAGAAAAAGGCGAATTCCTTTATAAATATTATCAACGAGATAATGAACTGCCCGGATTATATATTACTCCAATAAAAAATCGATACAAAGCGAAAAATACGTTATCATTGAGGGTGACAGAAACCACATTGTCCTCAGACCAAATTCATCAACTTTTTCAATCCGTTTTCTTAAAGCAATAAGGGAAAAATTTCATTTTTGAGTTCGAACTATTTCACCGTGTAAAACATTCAGCTAAGATTTCAAGTGCCTCTTCCATCTCTTCAAAATTCAACGAAGCAAACCCCATTCGGGTAGCGTTTATTTTCTTTCCTCCTGGATTGTAGATGCTACCATCCGATATATACAATCCTTTTTCCAGGGCTCTTTGAGATATTTTTTTCAAATCGTAGATTGGGTCTATTTCACACCATACGGCAAGACCTCCATCCGGCATTCGAAACCGCACTTTTTCGCCTAGTTTATCTTTTAACAATGAACAAAAGTAATCTCTTCGCTTTCGATAAATTTTCAAGCTTTTTCGCAAATGCCGTTCGATTTCACCTTCTTTGATCATAGATGCAATCGCTTTTTCGACTACCAAATCACCATACCGATCCACCATCGTCCGAAATCGCTTCAAACGAATGACCATTTCAAAAGAAGCAACCAAATATCCGAATCGAATTCCCGGAGCCAGATTCTTACTCATAGATCCCACATAGATCACTCTATTGTTGTTATCAGCACTCGCCAATGGAAGCAAGGGACTACTTTTATAATGATAGTCAAAATCATAATCGTCTTCCAGTATCTGAAAATCAAAGTGATTGGCCAATTCCAACAGTCGCATTCTTCTACCTGCACTCAATGTAACTGTCGTTGGTAAATGATGGTGCGGAGTGACATATACACACTTTATGTTCTGTGTTGTACACATCATCTCAATATCGCTCACCTTTAGTCCATTTTCATCCACTTCCACTTCTACCAATTGCGCCCCAAGATGTTTGAAAATATTATCGGCACCATGATAACTGGTCTGCCCGATGACCACGATATCATCTTTCCCAACCAACAAATTCGCAGAAAGAAAAATCCCCATTTGACTGCCCTGAGTAAGGACAATATTCTCTTTTGATGCCCTCAACCCTCTGGTCCTGTTCAAATAATCAGATACAATTTCTTCGGACTGGCTGAGCTTGTAAATATCAATATTGGACAGATAGCGAGTTCGCTGACTAGCCCTCAGAGCAGATCGGTACGCTCTCGAAAGACTTTCTATTGGTGCCAATCGATCATCTGCCGATCCGCGATCAATGACTAATCTTGCCTTAGATTTTGCAATACCGTCCCGAAATTCATCCCAACCCGTTTTTCGAGGAGAGATTATAGTAGAGGCCTCCTTTGATAATTTTCTTTGATCGATTAGTGGCAATTCTTCAGCCACAAACGTTCCTTTTTGAGGTTTGATTTCTACCCATCCCTGAGATTCCAACTCTTCATAGGCCGCTACCGCAGTTTGTCTATTTATACCGAGTGCTGAAGCCATTTCTCGTGATCCGGGCAGTTTTGTTTTGGGTGGTAAAAGTCCCTTACCAATCAATCCTACAATTGCATCTGAAACTTGTAAAAAAAGCGCTCTTCGTTTTCGCTTGTCCACTTGTATCAGATTATGGAATGGCAACATACTGGACTATTTACTTTATTAATTCTGGACTATTTAAGGGTCCAGTTAATATACTACATTTGACCTTAAATGGAAGGAAAAGAGAAAGAAAATCCAGTTAGCAACATAGTTTCTCGTAACCGCTGTGAGTCTTACATCTGGGATACCGGATGTTTTGGCTGGTCATATCTAAACCAAAACAAAATCAGTATTATCAGAGAAAAGATGAAACCGAATACCTCTGAATCCATACATTATCACAATATCAGTCAACAATTTTTCTACATTATTTCTGGACAGGCTACATTTATTTTAGGGGGCCAGGAATTTAAGTTAATGCCCGACGAAGGCATTCAAATCCTTCCAAAACAGACCCATTGCATCCAAAATAAAAACTTAGAAGATCTGCATTTTTTAGTAATCTCAACCCCATCTGCAGACAACGACCGAGTTCATATCATTACAACCTAAATCATACAAACAATGAAATTACTTCCTTTTGACGATGAAATTATATTAGAGAATGAAACTGTTTTATTGCGCCCTTTAGTAGGTGAAGACTATTCGACATTACTCCACTTCGCGATAAATGAACCCACCTTATGGGACTATTCACACATGCCCGGAAACGGAAAAGAAAACATGTACAATTATCTGACAACAGCACTTTCAAAAAGAGCGATGAAAGATTCTTATCCCTTTATTGTCTTTGATAAAATTACTCAGAAATATGCCGGGAGTACGCGATTTTATGACTATCAGAAAGTACATAACACCGTGCAACTTGGGTATACCTGGTATGGAAAAGAATTTCAAGGCACCCATGTGAATAAAAATTGCAAGTATCTCATGTTGGAGTACGCATTTGAAGAACTTCAAGTAGAACGTGTCGAATTCCGGGCAGATAATAAAAATAGTAGAAGCATTGCCGCGATGAAGAGTATTGGCTGTACGGTTGAAGGTGTATTACGAAACAATTGTGCCGCTCACAAAAATGGCAGAAGAGATAGCATCATCCTAAGTATTCTAAAGGAAGAATGGTTCGAAAATAGAAAAGCGCAATTACATTCAAAATTGGTTGCGTTCAACCATGTATAAATCAAAACCTTGGATTGCATCATTCCTGAAACATTTCATTCATATAGTGCAACGACTAAAGGCACCGGGTAAAATAACGTTGATATAAAAGATTGAATAAAATCTCCATAAGCGGGACCAAAAGATTGTAGTAAATTGAAGACATCATGCTGCATAAACCTAATCCCTTCAATTTTCTCCAATCTTTAAAATCTTTCCCTTCCAGACAGTTGTTTCCTGATTAAATAATGCATTAATTGCACTATGACTATAGAGCGACCCATACATCCACATTTTCAATACCACTTGGACTTCAAAAATCAAGAATTGATAGACTTGTACTACGACCTTCGTGCGTTTATCTTTTCGCTTAATCCTGAAGCCAATGAACTGCTTTACAATACACACGCTCTGGTATCCAGTTATTCACTTTCAGACCGTATGTCAGAAATGTATTGTATGATTCCGATTTATAGTAAACACATGAATTTAGGTTTCATGAAAGGCACTTTGCTACATGACCCGCAAAATCTGTTGCATGGTACGGGAAAACTAATGCGTCATATTCCTATCTCTGATCCATCCGATTATCGCAACGAAGCAGTAGAAGCCTTGATAATAAGCGCCATCGAATTAGAACGTGAAGAAATGGAGGCGCATCGAAAAAAAATCGGCTTGACCATTTCCAAAATTAAAATGCCATCATAATGGAGCTTCAGCCAGATCGTAGAGTCCTTCTGGAAATCGTGTCTACCGAAATGCCGTTTGGCAAATACAAAGGTCGACTCATCTGCGACATTCCCGTTTATTATCTCGTTTGGTGTCAGCAAAAAGGAGCTTTCCCAAAAGGTAGAATTGGCGAGCTCATGCAAAATGCCCTTGAAATCAAAACCAACAATCTCGGTTACATTCTGGAAGAAATCAAAAGTTGGAAGTACAAATAATGCATTCCTTCGCCTTGGCCGGAATGACCGTTCGTGATATGAATGGTTGAATTACACGAGAAAAATAGAAATTTCTTTATTTATTCAAAATTCAATATATTTAACTCACTAATAATCATATCATTAGTTTTATTATCTAACTAAAACATTCAACCTATGCCTACTAATTTTTATATGTATTTCGTTGCTGCACTCATCCCTTTAGCAGTAGGGGCACTCTATTACAGTCCTATGATCGCCGGAAATGCATGGATGAAAACCAACAACTTCACAAAAGAATCGATGGAAGGAGCCAATATGCCTTTGATTATGGGTCTG
>JBCCVV010000195.1:0-13014 GCA_039194925.1 Bacteroidota bacterium | reverse complement strand
GGTTATAGAAGAGTTAACTTATGTAAGTGCTTTAGATATTCAGTAAGTCGAAATTCAGTAAGCAATCCTACTGTGAATTCTATCGCAGCCATTAAAACAATAGGTATACAAGTAGCTACAATCAACCCTTTTTGAATATGAAATAACCCCATGAAAGCCAGAATACTGCCAATAATGATCGTATAAATATATCTTCTACGGTTTCGTTTTTTCTTCAGTACTCGCCAACGTGTATATCTCCTTTCTTCTTTGATTTCAGCAGGACTCAGGTCTTCATGATTTCTATAATACTTATATCGGCTAAAATACATGTAGATCATTACACATCCTTTTCCAACCATGTATAAGGTGAATATTGCCAATCCAATTGCCAGGTAGTAGAATCCAAGTCGTTTCGTAAAAAAATACAAGGACAATGAAACAAAAGCACCGCATATTCCAAGGAATAAGTAAAAGCTGCCTGCATATACATCGCCTTCGTAGATAATTCTGGTTTTGGTTGCGGTTTTTTCCAAATCACTTCAATATTAAGTAAGGGTCGTAAATCTACATTAGTCTGACCATTAATGGAACTTAAAATAAGAATTTCGAATCTTCTTTTCAAATGAATATGGAATAGGTTTTAAATCGATTTGGGAATGAGATTATTTGCTTATGAGATGAATCAATCTATTTTTGTTGATATTAAAAGGATACGACGTAAAAACAGGCATTATGATCATTAGAAAAGCTATCAGAAAAGATTTGAATGGGATATACCAATTGGTTAAGGGGCTTGCGGTGTACGAAGAAGAGCCGGAAGCCGTAACAACAACGATTCAGGACTATGAAAAAGCATTTGATGAAGGACTAATTCATGCACATGTTGCAGAGGATGATGGGAAAATTGTAGGTATGGCGTTCTACTACATGACGTTCTCTACCTGGCGCGGTCATATGCTGTATCTTGAAGATTTCTATGTAAGAGATGAATATCGGTCGCAAGGTTTAGGACAGCAATTATTTGACGCATATATTGATGAAGCTAAATCACGAGGATGTAAAATGGTTAAATGGGAAGTATTGGATTGGAATGAGAAAGCAGTGAAGTTTTATGAAAGAAATGGTGCTACAATTGAAAAGCAGTGGTGGGATGGAAAGATTATTTTTTAGGCGAATAGATGTGAAAGAAGAGAATGCAACTTCTTTTCTATAATTTGTGTTTAGAAATTGTTCATCAAACCCTAAATAATTTGAAAATTGAACAAGATTTAACCAAGCTGTATTATTCGATAGGTGAAGTAGCTGATATGTTTGGTGTCAGCAATTCCCTAATACGTTATTGGGAGTCTGAATTCAATGTTTTAAAACCATCAAAAAATAAGAAGGGGGATCGTAGATTTATGGTCAAAGACATCCGTACCCTGGAAAAGATTTATACCTTAGTCAAGGAGAGGGGATTTACATTAGATGGGGCTAAGAAAGAGCTTAAAAAGAAACCTTCAACTACTACTAATTCTGCAATTGTACAAAGACTTGTACAAACCAGGAACAAGTTGGAAACAATCCTTAAAGACTTGGAGTAAATGAAAAAGATGTTTCTGCCTATAAAGTAATGACATTGGTACAAAACTGAAAATCATCCGCGTCATTGGATGCTATTATAACTGTTCGGCCAGACATTTCATTTTTCAGAAGATCATAAAACCATCCCTTATTTTCCTCATCCAAATAGGAAGTGGGTTCGTCCAGAAGCAATAGTTTTGAATTAGAAAACAAGGCAATGGCCAATTGAAGTCGTTGTTTCATTCCAGAGGAATAAAATTGAATTTGCTTGCCCAAATTGCCTTCCAATTTGACCATTTTCAAAAACCCTTTGGCATCGAATTCCTTGCGCATTTTTTTGAATTTGGTATGGAATAAAAACATTTCCCGAGCATCATATTCTTGAATCAAATCTGAATAGGGTGCGGCAAGGCTCAGTTGCTTGTACACTTCAGAACGATCAAGTTTTTTACCATTAGAGGTATACGATATCTGACCTTGGCTTGGGGAGAGATATCCCGAAATTAGTTTAATTAGAGTGGATTTGCCACTTCCATTAATTCCGTTGATGCCCGTGATGGAATTGCTTTCAAAGACGTAATCAAAGTCACGAATGATCCAATCGTAAAGATATCGTTTGGAAAGATTTGATAAGGTGATTTTCATGAATTACAACTGCCTAAGATTTGAATGACAAAAGTAATAAACTGTTACCAGTGAGAAGAGTTTTGACGACCAAATGAAATCAACTTCCGATTTGACGGAATCCTTTCATCACCCCTCTATCGGTCTTATTGATGAAGGCCAGGATTTGCTCTCTTTCACCACTGGCATCAATGGTGGTTTCAATGATGCGTACTGCTTGTCGGGTATTATATCCTCTCACAAATAGAATTCGATAGATATCCTGAATATGATTGATCTGTTTGTTGGAGAATCCTCGACGGCGAAGTCCGATGGAGTTTATACCAGCATAAGAAAGGGGTTCACGTGCCGCTTTTACAAAAGGAGGTACATCTTTCCTTACCAAAGATCCCCCACCGATCATACTGTAATCGCCGATTTTTACGAACTGATGTACGGCAGACATTCCTCCCAAAATTACATGTCTGCCCGTCTCAACGTGACCCGCAAGGTTTACATTATTTACGAGTACATTGTGCTCACCGATAATGCAATCATGAGCCACATGGACATATGCCATGAGCATGGTATTGTCTTTAATATGTGTCTTGAAGTTGGCCTTGGTACCACGATTCAGAGTGCAGTATTCGCGTACCGTAACATTGTTACCAATCTCCAAAATAGATTCTTCTCCTGCAAATTTTAAGTCCTGTGGAATAGAGCCTAACACCGAACCTGGAAAAACCTTTGAATTGCTGCCGATACGTGTCCCATTCATTATAGTTACATGCGAACCGATCCAGCAATTTTCACCAATTTCAACATCTTCCTCAATAACCGTAAAGGGTTCTACAGTCACCCCTTTACCTATTTGTGCTTTTGGATGTACCTGACTTAAATTACTGATTGCCATTTAGCTGCGTTTGATGATCTGAGCGGTGAGTTCTCCTTCAGATACAATATTATTGCCCACGTAAGCCGTGCCTTGCATATGGACGATACCCCTTCGGATTGGAGAAAGCAATTCCATCTTAAGAATTACGGTATCCCCAGGTAAAACCATTTTCTTAAACTTTACATTATCCATTTTTAAGAAATAGGTATCCCAATTCGACGGATCTTCCTGGCTGTGCAAGGCAAGTATACCACCAGTTTGGGCCAGAGCTTCCATCTGTAATACTCCTGGAAATACAGGATTGCCGGGAAAGTGCCCTTGAAAAAAGTTTTCATTACCCGTGACATTCTTAATACCCACGACCAAATCCTCTTCCAACTGGATAACTTTATCCACCATCAAAAATGGATAGCGGTGTGGAAGAAGCTTTTTGATATCCTCAATATTGTAAATAGGCGGTTCGTTTGGGTCGTATTTTGGTTTGCCTTTTAGCTTTCTTGCCTGGACTATCTGCTTTTTAATTATTTTGGCAAACTCAATGTTTGTTTTGTGTCCCGGCCGAGTAGCTACGATTTTTCCTTTAATTGGCCTGCCTACCAACGCTAAATCTCCGATGACATCCAA
The DNA here is from genome assembly GCA_039194925.1 of Bacteroidota bacterium. Taxonomy (GTDB): domain Bacteria; phylum Bacteroidota; class Bacteroidia; order Chitinophagales; family Saprospiraceae; genus CAJXUU01. Next base: position 9,347 of record JBCCVV010000195.1, on the reverse strand, counting down.
CAATTTATGTCTTGCGGGTTCGTTCGAAAATTTGAGATCCGATTTGTTGACGATTCCTTCCATATTGAATTCAATTTCGGGAATCTCTATTTTTTGAGCAATGGTGTCAAGGCTATCCTGAGTGATCTTTTCATTTGCAATCACAATGGCATTTTCCAGATCACCACCTTTGATTAAGTTTTCATCTATGAGATTCACCAACTCATGCACAAAAACAAATGTTTTGCATGGCGCGATCTCTTCTTCATATTTGGAAATATCATCCAATTCAGCATATTGCTGACCCAAAACCGGAGAATCAAAATCAATCATTGTGGTCACTTCGTAACGGTCAGAAGGCATTAAGACCATTTCCGCACCACTCTCATCGGTGTAAGTTATTGTTTCTTCTACTACAAAAAATTCCTTTTCTTCATTTTGCTCTACTACACCTGCTTCCTTCAGTGCCTTTACAAAAGGAAGCGCACTGCCATCCATGATTGGTACTTCCGGACCGTCCAATTCTACTAGGGCATTGTCTATACCCAAGGCACATAGTGCAGACATGATATGTTCTACGGTACCTACTTCTGTCTTATTATTTTTGAGCTTTGTTCCTCGATTTGTCTCGGATACCAGATTCACATCAGCATTTAAAGTAGGATTACCTTCAACATCCGTTCGCTTGAATTTTATCCCATGGTTTTCTTCTGCCGGTTGTATTTTCATGTTAACCAATACTCCCGAATGCAATCCTTTACCGGAGAGTGAAGTTGGTTTCTCAATTGTTCGTTTTTTCATTCCCTACCTGCTTTTAAGGGTTTTGGGTGTCCTTATTTTTTTTAAGCTTTTCTATTTCTTTTTGCAACTCAATAACTTGCTTTGCAATATCTGGCAAACTTCGGAAATGGGCATATGACTTTAGATAATTATGATAAGAAAGTGCGGGTGTACCATACAATTTGGTGTTTTCTTTCTTAATCGTTTTGGAAACTCCACTTTGGCCTTGTATCATAGTTCCATCTGCTATTTCAATATGGCCTACAATACCTACTTGTCCTCCTATTACACAGTTTTTCCCTATTTTCGTACTACCTGCAATACCGGATTGAGCTGCCATAACGGTATTTTCTCCGATTTCAACATTATGGGCAATTTGAACGAGATTGTCCAATTTGACTCCCTTTTTTATAATTGTATCTCCAATAGTGCCTCGATCTACCGTAGTATTACTACCGATCTCAACTTCATCTTCAATAATTACTTTGCCTAGATGCGGTATCTTTTCGTAATTACCACTTGAATCTTTGCTAAACCCAAAACCATCGGAACCTATGACTACATTGCTATGAAGAATACAATTGTCACCTATAATACAATCATGATAGATTTTTACGCCGGCATGGAGGATAGCATTTTTACCTATTTTAACATTTTCCCCAATGAATACTTGTGAATGAATAACCGATCCCGTTTCAATTTCTGCTCCCTTGGAAATAACCGAATATGTACCTACACTGATGTGAGGATCAATTATGGATTCTTCATCAATAAAAGCATCTTCCGAAATGTGATGTGGTTTTACCTTTTTAGTACTAAAGTGTTCGAATAATTTAGCTATCGATTGACCTACATCTTTTACACGAATGAGACTTGGGTTTATCTTCATCAAGGGTGAAAAATCCTCATGGACAAGTACCGCGGATGCATTGGTGCTATATAAGAATTGCTCGTATTTAGGATTAGATAAGAAACTTACAGTACCTGGCTTCCCTTTTTCTATCGGACTTGGTCCGTGAATCATTACATCGGGATCTCCATCTACTGTTCCTTCTACTATTGTTGCGATTTCGCCAGTTGTTATTTTCATGCTAGACTAATAACGAATACCTTCCTACTATTGCATATGCTTTTCTAAGGTAAATTTTAAAATTAATTTCAAAATTTTGATATTCAGTAGTTTAAGTTGATAGTTTTGAATAATCCAAAAAGTCTGCAAACATAATTTTTTCTGCAAAGAATCTTGAAATATTCTTCGGTTTTGTTCTGCTCTTATTTAACCAGAAACGATTCAATATTATTGTTTATTTAATAGAATCATCATCTTCGAACAACAATTTATGTTTTTTCGAGGAATTGAGCATCTTAAATTTAGGTCTTTCATCAAGGCCCACCGTTTTTCGAATGCTTAATTTTACACCAGGAAATGTGCTGCTGTTCTTCGGCATTCGATTTTTAGCATAGAGGCTCTTTAATCGCAATCCGTACATTTGGGCGATACTTTCCATCGTTTCTCCTTCCTTGACTTTGTGATATTCCAGACCTCCTCTGTAGCTTCTTTTCTTTTTTTCTATATAAACGATTTCACCAGACTCCAGTATTTCACTGGATTGATCATAAATCTCATTGATTTGAAGAAGCTTATCTGAAGAAAGTCCGACCATTTTTGATAATTGCTCCAAGGTTTCACCTCCTTTGGCTGTGACCATCCTACAGTTGTTAATAGACTCAATATCATAGGTCAATCTGGACATGTACTTTGAGGTCGTTGTTTTCTTGGGTGAAGAATCCTTTTTTACCCTTGTTTTAGTGCTAGATCCTTTTGTTTTGCGTGCTGATTTGACTTTTGAGGTATTGATTTTGGATGGATTCCTTCTAGAAGTTTGGGAGGCAAGATTAAGCTTCTTATTTACAGCCGGAATGTCAAATCGAGAGAGATCATATTTTTCGATGATTTGAATAAGTTTCTTGGGGTATTTGGGATCGGAAGCATAACCCGATTTTTTCAGGCCTTTTGCCCAGGAAATGTAATCCGTTGATTCATATTCGAATAAAAAACCATATCTGTACTCCTTTTTTGGATCGGTAAGAAAATCTGAATGTGCCATGTAGGATTCAAATGGACTGGAGAAAGAGCGAAAGCAACTTTCTATCAACCGCCCCTTTTCATCTTTGTCATCGTCTTTCTTGTAAAATGTATCTCCGTTCCAGGCTCCTCCACATTTGATCCCAAAATGATTATTGGCAGATTTTGCGAGGTCACTTCTTCCCCAATCGGATTCCAATAACCCTTGTGCTAATTTTATACTTGCTGGAATTCCGGTTCGATGCATTTCTTCGATGGCAATATCTTTATAATTATGAATGTAGGTCGTGGCCAATTCTTTATTATCTATAAAGAACAAACCTTGAATGGAAAGAAAAACAAAAGCAAACATAAATTTCATAAGCTAGCGTTTAAAAAGATGTATTCAAAACTATCTATTTTATTCAATAAAACAGCACATTACATATTATGATTTATTTTAATATCAAAAATCATACCGATCGCATTTTTAAGTGCGATACAAGTACAATAATGGACTTATATGACGTCAGAAATAAGGGTTTATTATCGCAAACTTTGTTTTTTAAGTGTTAAATAATTCGAAGAATTGTTAAGGTGATTTACCTGATGGATTGAACCTATTACAGTAGATTAATTGGTTTTATTAAATCATTATTACAATTGTTTACATTTGCGCCTGCGAAATAGGCTTATGAAAATATTATATAATGTTACTGTGATTGTAGATGACTCGGTCAGAGAAGACTGGAAAAAATGGATGATGGAGATTCATATACCTGATGTTATGGCTACCGGAGCATTCGAATCCTATCAAATGCAAAAAGTGCTGACCGAAGGTAGTGAAGGAGGAACAACCTTTGCCATTCAGTATTTAGCCCCAAGCAGAGAAGAGTACGAAAGATATCAAATGCAGCATGCTCCTCGGTTGCAAGAAGATCATACAAAAAGATATCAAGGAAAATTCGGGGCTTTTCGGACATTGATGGAAGTTATAGCTGCGGGATAATTAGCACGGGGTGAGCAAGTGAAAATAGAAAGTCATTTTGTAAACCAAATTATTTGAAATTAATTAATTATTAGACGATTTTTGCACAACCTTACCAAATAGAAGTATAAATGAAATTCGAATTAACAGAAGAACAATTAGCCGTTCAGGAGGCAGCACGCGAATTTGCACAACGAGAATGTTTGCCAGGAGTGATTGAAAGAGACTCAAAAATGGAGTTTGCAACGGAGCAAATCAAAATGATGGGCGAATTGGGATTTATGGGAATGATGGTTTCTCCAGAATATGGCGGTGGTGGAATGGATACCATAAGCTATGCTTTGGCTATAGAGGAAATTTCCAAAATAGATAATTCCTGCTCGGTGTGTATGTCCGTTAATAACTCCCTAGTTTGTTGGGGGATCGAAACGTACGGCACAGAAACTCAAAAATTAAAATATCTCACAAAATTGGCGACCGGACAAGCAATTGGAGCATTTTGCTTATCGGAACCGGAAGCAGGCAGTGATGCAACCTCGCAGCGGACAACTGCAGTGGATATGGGGGATTACTACCTCCTAAATGGTACCAAGAACTGGATTACCAATGGTGGTAGCTCAAGTGTACATTTAGTTATTGCACAAACTGATCCCGAAAAAAAGCACAAGGGAATAAACGCATTCATCGTAGAATCTGATTGGGAAGGCGTAGTCATAGGCGCAAAAGAGGATAAACTAGGAATTCGTTCATCAGATACGCACACGATATTATATAACGATGTAAAAGTTCCTAAAGGGAATAGAATTGGTGAAGATGGTTTCGGTTTTAAATTTGCGATGAAGGTTCTATCCGGTGGCCGAATTGGAATAGCAGCTCAAGCGCTGGGAATCGCTGCTGGTGCCTATGAGCTTTCATTAAAATATTCTAAAGAACGTGAAGCATTTGGTAAGCCTATAGCAAAACATCAGGCTATAGCCTTCAAATTGGCTGATATGGCTACAGAAATTGAGGCTGCGAGATTACTAGTGCATAGAGCCGCATGGTTAAAAGATAATGGTGGCAATTATGATTCTGCAAGCAGTATGGCAAAGCTTTTTGCCTCGGATGTGGCAATGAGACACACGGTTGAAGCAGTACAGATTCATGGAGGATATGGATTTGTAAAAGAGTATCATGTAGAAAGGCTGATGCGCGACGCTAAGATCACTCAGATTTATGAAGGAACGAGTGAGATTCAAAAATTGGTCATTAGTCGAAATTTACTTAAAGGAAGATTGTATGAGCCTATTTTGCAGGTATAGTGAATGTCGCTAATTTAGGCAGTTCTATTTTTTATATAAGTTTTATGTTGAATGTGTTTTCACTTGAACATTAATGGTTTAAGCTGAATCATATGTGCTATGTAATAACTTAAATATCCAAAAACTTATTGCTAGCCACAAATTTTGAGTTTTTCAGGGCCGTATACGAGATTATCAACTAATATTGTATTTAATGAAATATTAAATAAATGAATTCGAGGAGCTGATATTGATTTTGAGCTATATAATACCTTAATCCATATAAAAAGAAAAGCATGGAATCTATAATTGATCAAGTAGTGGCATTATTACTTGTCCTATCGGTAATCATTTATTTTATTTTTTGTTGGAAAAAGGGAATTGTGCCTTCCGTTGAATCAGTGCTCAAAATTTGTTCATTTACTTTGTTCGCAATATTTGCAACAATTTTATTGTTGCATTCTCATTTTCCAATATTATCAGATTGGTTACAGCATGCGGTAATTCCAATGACTATCGTTGGAATTCTTATCATATCATTTGTAATACAGACAATATCAAGTATGGATTTAGAAGAAAAAGAGAATGCTTAATAGATGAATTGGAATTTGCATTATTGTCATAGTGTAATTTGGAGATAACAATGAAAGAGCAAAAATTCGACAAAACCGCCTACAGCGAAAAGACATTCAAAGAAGCGGATAATTCTGTGGCATATTGGAGAACAAGACCGATGTGGGAAAGACTTCGTGCAGGATATCATTTGTCGCTAAGAGCTTATGGATATGATCCAAATGGTCCGGAACAAAAAATTGATCTCTCCATTTTTAGTAAGCGTAAACATTCGGAATAGATTCTTCAATTCTCATCGTGATTCTGGATTCATACACAGAATAAGTATATTTCATACAGGATGGAAACTAATTTATAACCATATTGTTAATGCCAATAAATATCAAAATTTGGAACAACCAGCAATTGCGCATTTTGTAAATTAGTTGAATGAGATCTCTTCATGCAGGAACATATTGGGGTATTCCCGTCAAGATTCACTGGACATTTAGTCTGCTATTTGTGATTTTACTTGGTCTGGGATGGGCAAATGGCCAAACCGGGTTGGAATTGTTGTCCTATGCCATGTTTATTGTTTTGATGTTTGTTTGCGTTATTCTTCATGAGTATGGGCATGCGCTAACTGCTAGAAGGTACGGGGTGAAAACATTGGATATTATTATTTCTCCCATCGGGGGCATTGCACGTTTACAGAAATTACCCGATAAACCCAAACACGAATTAATGGTAGCAATTGCGGGACCGTTGGTCAATTTGGCTATAGCCATATTCTTATTTGTCATTGCAATTTTGTTTTTCACTGCGGAACAATTTACACCTCCGGAAGAATCTTTAGAGCTAATTTCCACTCCTCAAGGCTTTATCGCATTAATGATCTATATCAACTGTGTTCTCTTTCTCTTTAATTTGGTTCCGGCTTTTCCAATGGATGGAGGGCGAATCTTACGAGCTTTTTTATCCATGCGTCTTGGAAAAGTGAAAGGCACGAAATATGCTTCTTTGATCGGTAGAATTATTGCCGTGATTTTCGTTGTAATTGGCTTTTTTACCCAACATATCATGCTCATTTTTATCGGAGGCTTCGTCTTTATAATGGCCAAATCTGAAAATAATCAGATGTTAATAAGGAGCAAATTAGCGAGGGTAAGAGCCAAGGAGTTGATGAATACTCATTTTACAAAATTACATCTGTCAACTACACTGCGAGAGGTTTACGAAATGTTTATTCGTGGCGGAGAAAAAAACTATCTCGTGTACGATAGCATGGGAAATATTTCGGGTGTATTGCCTGAATTATTTATTAAAGATGCAGTTAAAGAAGGGAAATTGGAAATGACAGCCAACCAATATATGAGCAACAACATTTACTATGCGGATGGTGAAATGACGTTGGACAAATTATTCGAAGAAATGAATTTGAAGGGAATTGCAATAGCTATAATAAAAATTGGCGACCAAGTACAGGGAGTAATTGACCGCCAAATGCTTTTTAACTTTATCAACTTACAAGTTGCAAAATAGATTTTACCAACCCAATTTGGCTTTTACTTGTGCTAAAATATCTTCGGACTCGACTGCGAAAAGTAATCCATTGGTTCCTGTATCAAAAATCATTGTATAATTTCCCTCTTTACCAATCGCGTCAATAGCAACTTTTGCCTTGTCCAGGATGGGTTTGTATAATTCTTCTCTTTTAGCCGCTATTTTTTGTTGCACCTCGACCTCATATTTCTGAATCGCTTCCTGAGTCTTTGTCAATTCTGCTTCTCTTTGCCCCATCTGAATCTTATTTAATGATCCGGCATCAACTTCTGCTACATAGCTTTGATAATCCGTTTCAAACGCTTTGACCATGTCCTGCCCCTTGCTGATCAATCCGTTTTGGAAAGTCTGAAGTTGCTCATCCGCCGTCTTAACCAGTGGTGAATCAACCAATAATTGCTGTGAATTGATGTGAGCGAATTTTTGAGCTATTCCAGTAGAGCTAAAAAATAGAGCAACCAGCAGAAATGATAGAAATGTCTTTTTTGAATAATTCATTGAGTGATATTTTTTATTTTAAATCTGTTGCCTAATTCAATCTGTGATTAAACGACGATCTTAAGAACCGCAAAAGTAACAGAACCCTTCCATCTTTGGTAATTTTAACGTAAGAATAAGATTTATTGAGGTTTTAGGCCGGTTTTGGCCCGCCGAATCGCCACGCCCGGACGCACACCCAGCCGAGGTCCTCCATCGGGTCACCGATGTGGGCCAGCTCCCAGTCGATCACCGCCGCAAGACCGTCCTCGTCGATGATCAGGTTGCCGAGCCGGAAGTCCCCGTGCACCACCGTTCGTCGGGTCCGGGTTCCGTCCGGGGTGTTGGCGGCCAGCCACCGGAACGCCAACTCGAACGCCGGGCTGACCAGGTCCAACTCGTCCGCCACCTCCCGGTACCGGGCCAACTCGTCGGTCTCCTCCAGCCACGGGATCCTCGACGGGTCCAACCCGCCGTGCAGCGTGGCGAGCGCCGTTCCGAGCTGTCCGGCCAGAACCGTCCGGGCCGTGGCGAAGCGATCGTCGCGGAGGATCCGCCTGGCGATGGTCTCACCGTCGCGGTACTCGGAGACGAAGAAGCTGCGTCCTATCTCCCCGGCGGCGGCATCGCTCCCGTCCTCAACGTCCAGGTTGGTACCGATGACCACCGGCGTCGGCACGCCGAGCCGGGCGGCCTCGGTGATCACCAGCGCCTCGTCCGCCATGCCGTTCGGTAGCCGGGGTTCGGCTGACAGTTCCCGCTGCAGCACGTAGCGACCGGCCCCGCCATCAGTCTCGATCGAAAAGGTCTGCCTGCTGGCTCCCCCGCTGAGCTGGGCGGCCGACACGACGCGGACCGGTGTCCCCGACGCACCGATCAGCCGTTCGAGCGATTCTCGTTCCGACGGCTGTAGCGACATCGCCACAACATAGTGAAGTGGGGCTAGCGGCTGCGAGCCCCGTCGCACACCGCTGCGGTGTCGATGAACGGGTTGATCGGATTCCCCCGGCCGCCGGGGTGGATCTCGAAGTGGAGGTGGGGAATGCCCGCTGCGTTCCCGTCGTCTCCGACGTACCCGATCACCTGACCGGCCCGGATCTCCCCTTCGACCTCGCCGTAGGCCGACAGGTGTGTGCCGTAGAAGTAGTTGCCGTTCTCTCCGAAGAGGTGGAAGGAGCGCCCACCGACGCTGTTCGACCGGAACTCGACCCGGCCGCTGACCGGGGCGACGATCGGGACACCGATCTCGGCCAGTAGGTCAACGCCCTTGTGGCGGCGTCCGCCGGAGCGGGGGAAGCCCCAGGAGTCGATGAAGTCGTGTGGGCCGTCGACCGGGCACGTTCTGAGGTAGAAGCCCTGCTTGGTGCCGAGCGCCTGGGTCCACACCGACTCCCGAACCGACTCGATCGTGCCGTTGCGGTGGATCGCCTGCTCCTCCAACTCGGCCAGCCACGACTGCTCGGCCCGGAGCTGGTCGGCCAGCACCGTGACCTCGGCGGTCAGCAGGTCGTTCTCCTTCACCTCGGCGCTGAGGTTCTGCTCGGCGATCTCCAGGTCCTTCGTCTTGTTCCGGAAGTCCTCGAAGACCCCGGTGTCGGCAACCAGGGCCGCGTCGCCGAGGGCGTTGGCCCGAAGACCCTCATTGAGGTTCTGGATGTCCAGC
>JBCCVV010000194.1:0-13036 GCA_039194925.1 Bacteroidota bacterium | reverse complement strand
TAAAACCACAAAAAATATGAGGCTAGCGTACGTAATGGTGTCCATTTTGCTGCCACTTCCAGAATTTCTTCTTTGGTGTGTGCATTGGTAAGTTCTCGCACCGTATTTACTAAAGCAATATCACCGATGGGAAAGATATCTTTTGATTGCAGACAAAACATAAGATATACTTCAGAAGTCCACTGCCCGATTCCTTTTATAGTTGTGAGTTGTTGTCGGATAAAGGATTCGGATTGAGAACTCAATTTTTCCAAATTCAATTCACCACTTAGGACAGCAGAAGATAATGCACGCAGATATTTGGTTTTCTGTCTGCTGATTTGACAAATTCGCATTTCCTGATCATCAAGGGTAAGAATGTTTTCTGGTGTGAAATCTCCTATATAAGAATGAAGTTTATCGAAATGGGCTTTGGCCGAAGCCAGGCTAACTTGCTGTTCAAGAATGATCAAGGAAAGGGATGCAAAGCCTGGAGGTCTTGACCAATTGGGAGGATAGCCATATGTATCAACAATCATGGAGAAAATATCATCTTGTAAAATCAGGGCCTTACAATCTTCTTCGTTGACTATTTTTCTATTTCCAATCATCTAAACGCCAACATTATTTTTTCAACATCACTTGCAGGGTGATCGGTGCAAGGGCAAATAACTCCATCTTAGAATTCATACTTAAACATACCACATTATTCAAAAAATAAATCATGAAAAACATATTGAATTGCTTCTTTCCCGACGTATTCAACGAAACCGTCCTTGCTCTATCGGAAGACATTAGTTCCCAAGAAACAATTCTAAATGCGAATTCAAAATCAAGTTTTAAAATAATTGCTCCAACGAGACTGAAATCCATGCTCAATACATTTCAACGAAAGGCGATTGCAATTTTTATGACTGGTATGATAGTACTGGAGCTGTATTGGTTCAGTAGCTAAAGAGAATAGGAGAAATGGCAAAATATATTACATCACCGCAGAAGATTGACGTCGTTGATATAAAATCGCAATGCAACACAAAACCAAAACAGATGAGTATTTATCTCACCATTTCTCACTCTTTTTGTACTTGGACACTAAGATTACCACAACTTTTTGGGTTTTTAGTGTCCAGGTACAATCCAAAAAGTTGATTAATTAAGCGATTGAATAAATGATGATTCGGAAGAATAGATCTTCCCAAGGTACATGTATTCGGGAATTGGTTTATTCAGATTATACGTTAGTGCAGCGGCATTTTCCACCAACAATTTGAGTTCTTTAACTCGGGCGTATTCGTAAGCAATCCATTTGGACTTATGGCTATTGTCAGTGACGATTGCGACTATATCGGTACAATTGAGTAATGCCAACTCAATAATATTGGCAATTGTAATCGCTTTTTGGGTAGAAGAAGTATGATTGGATGGTGATAACTGGGGATTAATAACGTCTAACCAAAAAGAATAACCCTGCTGGGATAATCGTTGGGCAAGACGTAAGGCGATATTTTTGTCTTCCATTTTATGTGATATAAAGACACGCCGATTTTGAGGGTCAGAGAAATAAGCACCTTTTCGTTCCAGAGCCGTTCTAAAGGAATTACTTTCCCGAATCAAGTTTTCACTTTTATAATCAAGCTCGGTAAAGCCGATATATTCTGATTTTGATTCCAGATCTTTATACCTGGAATCAAAGGACTTTGGGATTAGTTGTTCATAATTATTTCGTCTATAGCAGGTATAGTTGCTCATATACTTTTCTGGTATATGCTTTTTATCCAAAAAAGTAACCGCTATTCGCACAAAAATTTAAATCCTTATTCTTCAATTGACCCCGTCCTCAAGTATCGTACAATTTGTTTCCAGGCATCTTCCGGGTGTTTCCACTTATTGATAGGTTTTACCCGGGTATCGTCTTCTTTATCCATTGGGGTAAATTGATAATTGCCTACACGCCCTCTGGTTCTCTTTTCTTTGGAAACTTCCGTACCGTAGATGTTCCATTCTTCAAAACCTTCAACCACGTCATCTCAAAGATTTCGTCGGGCCAATAATCCAACGGACAATTGTAAAAATCCAAGATCCCGGTTCTCCCCCTTTTTTCGGCATTAATGATCTCTTTTGCCTTCCTGTTCATGTTTAACTATTTACTTTTCTGGTGCCATGATTTAATCTTAGCCTCAGTACACCTTGTCATTCCAAGACATACGTTTCTTTAAATTCTTCTTTGGCTATACGATATACTTCACTTCCATCGAGCGGACATACGATAAAATCATCCTTGCCTGCATATTGGTATTCATTCCAGTCGGCAATAATCTCGAAGTGAGGCGGGAGATTCATCTGTTGAAGAATTTTTGCAGTCAGCTCTACTGCTCTGATTTTTCCCAAGGCCCGGTATTCGGCTTGCTTGCCACCCAAATCACGAACATATGCATAGCGCGAAGCAAATTTGTCTTGTTTTATGACGTATCGTTCTTTTGCTGAAGTCTGATTGGTGACGATGTAGTCTCCAGGTTCGGCAGTATTTTTGGTTTCTTTTCCAAAGGAGGTTATCGAGATTACTTTCTCTGATTTGGTCGCTTGATAGGCATGTATGGATTGCTGTTTGGCGTAAGTCTTGCCTTTTGCGTTGAGGTAGGGGATGAATAATTCTTTGGCTTCTTTTTGAGTCAATATTTTCTTGTTTTTACCAAACACACCAAAATCAAAAACAGCAGGAAGGTGGCCCTTATTCATCATTTTTTTGGCCTGTGCGGCACCAATTTGATAGAGTCGATCTACGTTTTGTCCGTTTTCCATTTTACGGAGACTGGCGATTTCTTCGACAGTATGCGACATGCCAAGAGTATTAAGGTTGTTTTTCTCAAGAAGGGCATTGTAGCGAAAATAAGTGAGGAGCGGTTCTTTGGTCAGCAGGTCGTTGCTGAGGTCACCCACTTCACGATTGATGGTTTCAGGAAGCACTGGATTAGAAATGAATTGTAACAACATTTGATTGTGTTCGGTAGCATCCACCATAAATAGATCGGGTAGATCCGGCACCCAAGAGACCATACTTCGTTTTAGTAATTTCTCTTTTTTTACTGCCTTGGTTTGGTGATAACCAGTACCTATGGATACAAGCAATAGATTGTCTTCTCCAGTTTGCCACTGGTAGCCATATCCCTTTATAGTAGCCATCAAAAACAGCATTAGAGAAGGGTTATTTACCCCACTCACACCACCATCAATAAATACCCCGGACTCGCCGTTTTCAAATATAAGTTCCTTGGGCGTGAAATACGAAGGAGCTGCAGAACTGGCACGCAGTAAATCCGCGAGTAAAATGTTTTTATTCTCTTCGTAGTACGCGTTTCGTGGATGATTGTGGAATCCATACAAGCTGTACGTATCAGCGCGTTTGGAAAATATTACAAGTCCGGTACGTAAGGATTGATGTCCAAGATTGAGCGTTCCCAATTCGTCAGCCAGCGCTTCTTCCAATATTGATTCATCGTATTCAGCGGGCAACATGTATTTGGTTGGACTTTTGGCCAGGATATTAAGCTTCTTACCGAAGATGATCTTTCCCAGATTGAGGTACCGTTTTTTAATCTTCGCAACGGGATATCCTCTTGAGAGCATGGTAGCGATAATTGCTCCGGTACTGGAGCCACCAATAAGGTCGAAGTAATCCGACAAGACCATATCTGTATTTTCAAAGCGCATTCGAAGTATGGCTTCTAATTCTTCTAGAAAACCTATCGTAAGGGCGCCACGTACTCCACCACCGTCCAGGGCAAGAACTCGTTTTGGGCCACAGGCTAATACTTTTTTAGAAACGGGATGTTCGAGGTATTTGTAAAAATTAGCATTAAACATTGATCTATGATTTTGTGATCCTAATTACTAGATCATGTTTATTTTTGATAAAAGTAACCGCTTTTAGAGCATAGTGTGTTATTGTTAAATAGAGTTTAGAGAATAATATTTAATAAAGGTTACTATGCTGATTCATTTCGAAAGTTCCATTTATAAACCAATTTCTCTCGCTTATGGTGCATGAAGCATTTGTTTTTTACAACGATATTGATTTGCATTACCAAGCCTCATACCTGCCAACCTTTCACCCAGGGTACTCACTAATCCAACCCTTTAATACTTCCCCAAATCTTCCAATTCATCTTTTATTTTATTCAGTAGGTTATGTTGCTTATTATCCATTACAAACGTTAACAAAAATTCGATATGTTCCAATTCAGCATTCAGATTTCCTCTATTTCCGGCATCTTGCCATTGCGCTTTGTAGATGTCTAAAACCGTTTTTTTAAGGGCATTGAAATTCTTCTTTTCTTCTTCAAAAAGGATAAGCGTAAGAGCAATATTGGCCGGGGCTATTTTATGCCAAAAGGTTTTAGCACTCATGCTTTGTTTTTTTATTTCCTTTTGTTTGGATTTGAGCAGGCTGAGGTATTCTGTTCTTTCAGATTCCTTTTTATTCATTGTCAAAGCCACCCCTACTCCCCAATTTGTAAGGGAATAAATAGAATTCAATAAAGCTCCTTGTCGTGCTTTACGATAGGCCAATTCGTAAAAAGCCCTCATATTGGATAGATGACTTTTTTGGTTTGTCGAATCAAGAATCGCCAATCGTTTATATCCACTAGCCAGGATGCTATTTCTTTCTGAGGTAGGGTGCAGAGAAGAAAGCATCTGAAGTTCTACTTTTAATTTATCAATGTCAGCAGTGCCTACATTGTTAGGGTCTTTTTTATATCGCTTGACCAATACTTTGACCATTAGATTGCAGTATTGTTCTATTGATTTTACAGAATACGATGCGTCTTCTTGATGAATAAGTTGATCGTAGGTTTCATACGCAGACTCTTCATCCCCAATAGCATGATATATTCTGGCTACCAATTCAACGGCATCTGAATCATAGAGCTCAGACTCGCTGGCACTGGTTATTATCTCTTTCAAGGCATCAAGAATTGACGAATTTTCGGTATAGGCGCCTTCAGTAGCAAATAGCAAATTTTCCAAATCTTGAATAAGCTTAGCCTTGCTTATATATTGATTAAAGGATTGTGAGACAGGTGTCTTTTTTACTAATTTATACCAGGGGTTGCCATAACATTGGAATGCTGCCCATGAATTGGCATGTGGATTAAAGTCGTAACACGCTTTTCTGGCTTTAAGCACGGCAGTGCCAAAAGCATATCCCTCCATCATAAACTTGTATAGCTTCTGTGCGAAAAGGGAGGATATAGAATCATAAATTGCCCACCCCGCCACTACAACAGCTTCTGCACCCATTTCTATCAATTCAGTACCTACATTGGCAGCAAAATGATTTCTATTTTTACTATACTTTGAATTCGAAGATGGGATTCGCCCCGAATAGCAACAATTGATAAAAGCAAACTCCGGCACTACTGTTTTCTGTTTCAAAAATTCTGGTTTCAAAAAGATTTTGTCATCTAGTGCGATTCCAATTTCATCATTGGTCTCATCATATTTTCCATGACCGGAAATATGTAATATTTTGTAGCGTTTATTGATAACCTTTTCCAGGATGGTATTCCATTTTCCATCCAGCTCATGGTTTACGTCATATCCTCCGGCTGTAAGACTTCGTATAATTTGCTTTGATTCTTCAATCACATTTGGAAGCGTTTCCAGGGTACATTTTTCGTAAGAATTACCGATAACCAATGCACTACTATCACGAATGATTTCCGGCTTAATGCGATATCGTTTAGTAATATATTGACGTATCAGACCTGCGTTCACAAAAGTGGGCCGTTGGGTTCCGGTGTCCATGTCGTGAAACATCTCCCAGGGAATAGCTGCGGTCTCGCGGTCCATCTTCCAAAGTATATTGTTTTGTGTTCGAAGTATATCTTTGAAAGAATTGGGAATTAACATTTCGAAAAGTGTTTTGGAGGTATTGATATTCCATGAATTATTGAGGCTAAGCTTTTCCAATAAGCCATTAACAATTGTATCCGAGATACTATTAGATTCTTTTTCAATTCTGGATTTGCCTGAAGATTGAGTAAAATTCAACTTATTGGATTTATTAATGTCTCCGTTATATATTTTTTTGGTGGTTCTTATGGTGTACCATAGATCATTATCTTGTCTAAAGTAGGAGCCTTTCCTTCTTCCACTTTGGCGACCTATTTTCTTTTCTAGATTTATTTTGAATCGTGTAGAATAGCGCTCGATCAAAGCAAGATTTTCAAATCCATGCTCAGCGATATGATCCATGTTTTCGATGAATTCTATGTTTTTGATAGTGGGGATATTTTCGTCCATTTCATCGATAATTTTATTTGCCAGCGCAATGCCGGATAAGATGGAAGAAATTGAATTTTCCATGGAAATGTTATTGGAGGTATTACCAATAAACAAGGTAGAGATACTGGTTCGTATGCTTTGATCTTCTATGTGACTGTAGTTGTCTTTCATGAAGAGAACATATTCCAAAACTGCCGCTTTTATAGATTCTGAAAGACGGAAAGCTGTCAATTTAGGTGCTTCTCCAAGTCCTATTATTATTGCACCCTTAGGTTGGTTTTCCAGATTTAGTAATATATGATTATCACAGATTTTATTTGGGTAGCGACGTAGATCGTATCGTTGTGATAATTGATTGTTAAAATATCGATTTATAGCTGCTTCTGCACTTACGATAGCATCCGATTCGTAATGCCCGAGCATCAAAGGGTAAGATGCCATTTTCAAATCACCATGCACTACCGATACATTCAGAAAATTACTTAACGGTTGAGTATTTGGGTATCGAATTTTTTGGTTAAGTAATAATCGCTCAATTTCCTTAGGATCATTGGAGGCAAATTCATCTTCTATTGACCTACTGATGAATTTAGCCAATTGCATTGGATCTTTGTAAAGAAGATGCGTAGTGCCGTGTTCAAAAATGTCTTTTATGGCCTGAAAAAGATCAGGATCACCCGCAAGGTCATGATGTTCGGTGGTGGTATAGTAAAGATTATGTTTTGGGAGAAGTCTGGGAATTCCAAGGTCCCAGGTTACCCTTCCATCTCCTTTGTCTGTGTAAGAAAATTCAAGTGTTTTGCGAAAAAGTGAATTTTTGGACTTATATCCGAATGCAGTTCTGTTAGCTTTACCAGCAATGTAATATATGTTCTTGAAGTCAAATGGGTATTCTAATATTTTTTTCTTGTAGCCCGAAAAAGCATTGAGATATTTTTTGCCAGGGATTTGAATTTTTCCTTGGCCAAAAGTGTCTAAATGTTCCCAATAATCTTGTTTTTCAAAATGTTCTTCATCTGTTAAGGGTAAGAGCTGATATAAAGCCGGAAACTTTTGTACAACCTTCACATTTTTTGCGATTAATACCGGGAGGTGTGCTCCTAGGTGTCTTAGTTTTGAATCTCTTCCTATAAGCACCTTTAGAATGTCATGTGCTCCCAACCATGGGGTACCCAACATCACAAATCTGGATCCGGTTTTTTGGCTATATAATTTCCAGAGATTGGGAAAGTCTAGTATTAACTGGCGTACCACCAGCCCTCCCATGGAATGGGCCAAAATTTTGATGGGTTGACCCAACGGCAGTATTTTTTCTAGCCTGTTTTTTAGTTTTTTTGCGCTTTTGGAGAGGTCAAGGCGCCAATCGTATGCTAAAACGTCTACATCGTAGTCCAGCATGAAAAAATCGATTATTTTCTGATACGATTCTTTACTTATGGAACGAGCTTCTACTTTCTTATCCTTGGAATTACTCAGATCAAGTTTTTTCCGAAACCCGCCCTTTATCAACTGTAACCCATCCGCCCATATTTTTTGATTGTCTACGTATAAATGTGAACCCATAATACCTGGCAATAACAATACGATGGGTCGGGTTCCAGTAATTTTTTTTGCCTTCAGATCAAAAATTTCTCCTTGATAACGCAGTACACCGCGCTGTACAGGATCCAAATCGGTGTGTCTAAATGCCGAAATGGGATTTTCATCTTCTGAAGTAATTACTTTAATAATTTCCTGCCGTATCGTAGAATTATTGAAGTAGGTGAAATGACATATTCCCTCACCTTGAATTCTTAAAAATTCGTACTTTTCTGATCTTTGGATACCACCACGCATACTACCTATATTGGTGATTAGGTCATTGGATTGCCAATAGCCCAGGTGCGTAAGAATCTTGGAGACAGTAGTCCATTTTATTCCCAATTTTTCGGTGTGAGACTCAATGACATATTGTTTTCCAGGAGCGATAAGATCAGATATTGTAAATGTTTTTTGGAATATATTCCCGGGCATCAAGGCGGATATTCCGGGTAAATATTCAAGTTTTTGCCGCGTATGTATGCCTTTAAAAATTAAGGTCTTAAGCGCATTGCTATAGTTTGTATTTAAATATTTTGAAGAGATTTGACTCCCTTTTAATACCATATTGAGAAAATGATCCGGCCGATGGGTGTTAAGTAAGAAAGACCCCATTAATGGACTACCAACATGAACTACTTTTTCAACAGTAATTCTCTTATGAGTTACTAAGAAATTAAATTGTTGTATGAGTTTTGAAGCATTATCTAAATCTTTAAAATGAGATAGTGCATTGCTACCGATTTTATTATTTGATATTCTGCAGTCCGCAGCGACCAGATATTCCGCGATCAATCCACCACTGGAATGAGAAATAATATCTAATTGACAATGATCCGGTAAAAGTGATAACAGTTTAATTGCATTTTCAAAGGGGGATTTCGAAATAGTACGATGTTCATAAGTCAATATGCAATCTCCATATTGTGCGTGCAGCTGCGAAAAATGATGCTCCTCATTCTCTGCAAACAATAAATCACCAAAGGATGCATAGGTACACGATGCAACGCCATGCAGGAAGAGTAAGTATTTTCCTTTTTCAAGTGTTGCTGTTTTGTTGAGGTTGCCCATTTCATCCAATAGAAAAAGACCCGGCTGATTCATTCGTTTTATATCAAACTCTTCGGCACTGTCTACCCAGGATTCTCTTTGAGATTTTAATTGTATGATGTATTTGATTGTAAGATTTTTACTCTCGATGTTCAAAATCTCATGAATATCATGACCCGAAACAATCCATTGGGTTTCATCTGAAAAGACGAGCAGTAAAGAAGTATTGTCCTTTATAGTTAATGCTTGTTCAGATACTTTCTTGCTTTGGATTTGAATTACTTTAATTACTTTAAATTCATTGGTACCGTAATGTAAATATTCTGATGTATCCAGTTTTTTGCCTTTTACGAGAAGCGTTTTTACCATGGTGTTTGTTGATCTGGTGAATAGTAATGATTCTGGAACTTTCTTTAAAAAGTGCGCAGGGTTGTGTTCATCGCTGGTATTTTAAAGCCAGGATTTACAATAAGACATGATAAAACGTTGTAAAATGTAACCCTTACATCATTGACTTAACGGGTTCTCATAATTTGCCACGACTTGGCTATTGAGTATCTTTTCAGCTTCTGAAAGCTTGTTTTCACCTAAATAACTAATTCCCAAATAGTAGTACGCCAAAGTATCATTGTGTTGTTCCCATAATTCCGTTAAGAGTGGAATAGCATACTCAAAAGCCTGTGCCGAAAAGAGATCATAAGCTTTTTGTTGTTTGTCTTCAAAAGACGCAGGAGACGAATTGGATCGTGTGGTAGTGTGTTTTATGAAAGAATTAAACGATTCAGTTTCAAATAGATGTGCGTAATTGTCATTCAATTTATGTGATTCGTCTGTAACTGGAGGACGATTAAAATACCAAAGAAGTGCTGCCAAAGCCAAAACGCAAATAAGAATTAATCCATAAAGTCTATTTTTTTTTTGGTTAGCCCCAGATGATACAGCATCCATGGCTTTAATGGTTTCAAGCTTTGCAGAAAGGTCATTGTATCTTAAAGCTTGTTTGATTTCCAATGCTACCTGAAATTGACGATTTAACTCTTCATCCTTGGAAAGTTGTTCTTCAAATTTGATCTTTTGTTCACCTTGCAATTCATCTCTGAGGTAAGCATCAATAAGTTCATTGTATTCATCCATAATCTCAATTGTTAGATTAGATAAACTTGTAAGTTACTTACAGTTTGATATGTCTTTTACAAGGTTTTGTAACCTTTTGATACACTTATATTTTTTTGACTTCAAGGTATTGGCATTTTTATATTCCATAATTTTGATGATTTCTTCGGTACTTTTTTGTTTGTTAAAATAAAGATCTAACAACTTTTTACAAGGGTCACCCATTTTATTGAGAGCCTGGTTTACAAGTGAGATTCGCTCCTCATTGTAAGCCGTCAATGGATTTTCCGAATATAATATTCGGTCAATACTTTTCTTTTGTTTGAAATTCTGATCTTTTTTATACTGTCGATTTCTGGTATGCCCGAGGTTTTTCATTATACCCATTAAATATGGTTCTAGTTTTCCTTCCGTAAACTCATTTTTTTCAATTTTTTCCCAGAGAATGGTCATGCCTTCCTGAAAAATTTCTTCCGCATCAGATGCCAGTATTGGAAATTTTTTGATCAGAATTGTAATGCACTTTTGTTTTGCAAGGGAATATAATTTTTGTAGTTCCTTTTCAGGATTTTTTTTAAAATCATCAACTGAACTCATTGGGAATGCTCAAACACTTTAATTTAGATAGGAAAGGTAATTAATTTAATTCTTTCCATTTTCACGGAAATTAGTTTTTAAATTCTAAAACCAAAATTATCAACATGTTTGGGGTTACCATTAACCTGAAAAGTACATATGCTAATGCATTCTTTAATCAAAATTTATTTTAATGGAAAATCAAACAACTGCGGAAATTACCAACGCAACCAAACATTATCATGACGTAACGCTTGTAAAAGGCAAAATTAAAAACATTGGAGCACCCAATATTGGAAAATTATGTCAACTTGAGATAGAGGACTTTGAAAATGAAACGTTCTATTTTTATGAAGGAACATTAGGCAGTTTCGAAATTGCCAAAGGGCAGGAAATCTGTCTGGGTAGAGTTCCATTCTCAATTGGTAATGAATTTAGCACAGAGGCCTTCGGTACTATTTTGAGCGATGGATATTTGCTTTTTTATGTAGATGTCACTCAAGTAAAAGAACAAAATCTTAATGGCGGTGAAAATTCCGTTTTTTCAAGAGAATATATTGCTTCTCCAAGCGAACAACAAAAACTGGCAGGGACGAAGGCATGCGCACCTTGTAAGTTCTTTTTTGAAAATAAATTAATAGGTCATACATATAAGGGGCGGTTGTATTATCCGATGGTCACTTTTCCCGATCAACAAATTAAAATGAAAGAGTGCTATCTTTCCTTCTTCAAATGTGAGACAAAACCTGGCATACTCAATAATGCCTACCCTGGATTTTTATATGGATTTAGTGACGAACCAATAATGGATGCCAACGCCAATGTATTTGTTCATCAGAAGATATCTTAATGCTTTTTAGGTAGAATACGTAAAGCCCGCCCAATAGTAAGGGTGGTTATAATCTGCAATACTTTTAAGTCGGATTTTAGCCGCCCTTAGCTTTTCCATATATGACTGGCCTTGTAATGCATAAAAAGTATTAAATATCAACTTTGAAGCATTATCATCTACCTTCCATAGACTAGTAATAACACCCTTGCTTCCAGCCAAGATGAAATATCTAGCCCAATCATACTTACCTTCTCCGTGAAAGTAGAGACCAGACCCGGAATCACAAGAAGATAAAATTACCAGGTCGGTATTAACGGTTTTATCCATCAAGTTAAAAGCATAGATCGAATCCAAATTGTAGTCTTCATCTCGAAAGTAAAGACGAATATCTTTGGCATGAATCTCTGAGGCGTACCCATGCGTAGCAAGATGTATGACCTGATAGCGCCCTGAAATGAGTGCGTTCAAAAAATTTACCCTGGAATTGTTTTTACCAGAAAAAATTAAAGAGTTAGGCACCATTTCTTTGAGATTTTTGGCTTCTTCGACATTCGCCGGTAGCTCCTTAAGTGTACGGTGGGCTGTTAGAATGGAGGGTATATCTGAAAAGAAAAACCCAGCTACAGTCTTAATGTTTTTACTGCCCTCTTGATGCAAAGAAGTATATTGGCTGGCAGAACCCGAAGTAGAAATCAGATGGTTATCAAGTAAGTAGTTTGAAGTTGAATCTATCAAGAGATCAAAGCTAAGCTTAAGCAATTCTTCGTCTGGAATGATAGCTACCTGGTAGGGCAATATGCGGTGGGGAAAAAGCAAGTTAAAAGCTTGATGAGCATAATAATTAATTATTTCTTGCTCTGATGTACTGTCTTTTTGTAAACTTATCAGCGTATCTATAATTGTCTTTTCTTCATCTTCGTATGGCATTTGATAAAGTAGAGATGTATCCTTGTATAAATAGTGAATAAAGATTTCCTCGCCAATAATGTTATAATCAATTACTACTTCATCAGTACCTAATTTATCAGAAACTTGATGATACAACAGTTCATTTTTTTGTGGAGTATGGCGTATTTTTAGAAGATCTATGCGATCTTTTAAGTTGATGATAGCTTCCGTATCCCTCTCATGTATAATTAAACTATCAATTGTTTTTTGCAGTTTAACGCCCTTGTTTTTGGTACTCTCCTTTAATTGAAGTAATGAGTAAAGAATTTTGAGTTTACTTTCTTCGGAGGATTTAAAAACATTTTCAACATAGCTGAAATTTTTGGTTAGATCATATAATTTATAGTTTAATTGTATGTCTAAATCATAGATCGAATTAGAGTTTCTAAAAACGGATAACAACCGATCTTCATCATTGATTTTGGTTTCATTGGTAATGTATAGCTTGGCTGAATCCAAAAGTTCTTTTGCAAAATTTAAATCGTCAATATTTCCTACAGATTTATATTTATTGAAAAAGACATTGGCATAATATCCCATGACCATAAAATAAAAAGTAGATTCCTTTTTATCCCTACTGAAAATTTTGGTTTTATCCCAAGGTTGAATTTCTTTTGGAATAGGAAATAAGGATTCAGTGAAATAGACATTTAAAGCAGTGGTATAATTTCCTTC
>JBCCVV010000193.1:0-13037 GCA_039194925.1 Bacteroidota bacterium | reverse complement strand
GGCAAAAAGTGTCAACTTATCCACATTCTCATATTAATAATAATTATAATATGTTTAAATTGTAAAATTTGTCAACCCTATTCAGGCATCTACAAATTATCAATTGTCAATTATCAATTGTCAATTATCAATTATTCATTATCAATTGTCAATTAATAACGCAGTTCTTCACTCAATTCTGGCAAAATCTTCTTCATCTCATCAAACGATCGATTCTCAGTTCCTGCGAAACTCCAGGTCCGGCCTCCGTCGTACGAAAAAGCAAAGGATTTACTTGTCGTTTCCGTTTGTTGACCATCTTTCCGAATGGTAAAATTTTGAATCAATAAAGCCTGGATAGCCTCGTCTTGTATATTGGTTTTCAGAATCTTATCTATTTTCGCTTCGGTAATTGAAAGATCGGCATAAAGTGCTGACATGATTTGCGTTAGCTTCTCTTTCCCACCTATACTTTGATACAATATGGGATGCACAAAATCTACAAATTGATCGGAGCGCTTACGAATAAGTGTCTCTCCCATTTTATTAAAGTAGGTGTTGAGATTTTCTTCAACGGTAACTTTATCAAGCTTGTTTTTATGTTTATTTGTGTTGTAAACCATTAAAGAGATCAAACCAACCAATAACAAACCGCTCAGAATATACCATCGAAGTTTTGAAGTGCTAAACAACATCCCTAAAGAGGATAAAAATGCATTGGCGAAACTAATCGCTGCAATCGCATAAAGTCCCCACTGAAGTCTAGCCCCTGCGCCAGAATAATTCATTATGGGATTATCATTTTGATAATTATATATGGCCTCATGAAATGCATACACCTTATAAATACATAGCGCCAAAATCAACATCGACCCAGCAAAAATCAACATATTATAGACATGCCTGTAATTCTCACTTTTCTTCCAAAGCGAAATCAAACTAAGAAAAAGCATAATGCTAAATAGCATTGAAAACAGCCAGCCATCTCCATTATGACCGTAAATATTCAAATCCAATCGAGGATAATAAATCCATGGAAAAAACAGGCTTAATATCCCCACAGTGGAGACTACTATCTGTAAGAAATTACTTTTTTTATCAAACGAAAACAGGTTCATGAACTGGGATTTAATCAACCTTTAGAGGCCTAAATGTAAAAATTAATTCGAAATAAACTTAGCGCTCTGGTTTTGAAACTAAAACATATATTTTTTTTTAAATATAATTGAAGTTTGTGTCAGATAATTAAAATCCGTTTGGCTACCTTGTTTTGAATTAGGATTAAGATTATAATAAACAAACCTCAAATTCTGCCCATGAATTCCAACTTGAGAATTACCACATTACGTGGTAAGATCAGCAGTTACTGCAATATTAAATTGAATTTCAAATATTTATACATTATATTATTCTTTGGGATGATAGTGTTATCACTTGATCAAGTAAATGGACAGTGTCTATCTTTTGGCACCAACGGTCCTTACAACTTTGATGACCCCTTAGATACATTAGTCACCGAACCAGCCGTTTCTGATGCAAATATTACAAACGAGGAATTCTCTGGAACAGGAATTACCAATGATTCAGTTGGAATTTTTGATCCGGGAACAGCCGGACCAGGAGTATGGCCGATTACTTTGATTGCAAGTGACAGTGGTTCGGGTTGTGATACGATGCCTACGCTTACAACGAACTTAACCGTATGTAATCTGATGGCCATATGTATCCCGGACACCTCAATTGAAATAAATTCAGGTTGCGAAATTGATATAACTACAGCTTTTATTGATGATGGAAGTTCGGATTCACAATGCGGAATTGCGTCAATAACCGTATCTCCCACTTCACTGGACGATGGTGATGTTGGTGATAATATCATCACTATGATCGTTACGAATAGTGTAGGTTTATCAGACACTTGTACCACTACCATAACCCTAAGCAGCGCAGATTGTCCAGACGACGACGACTTCACTCTTACCATTGATGGAGTAGAAAGTCCGGTCCAGGATCCAGATACAATATGCAGTACGGCAGGAATTTTACCTCTTGCCGTTACAGTTTCTGACAATTTTGGCAATCCACTGTGTATTGGAGCAGGTACATGGAGTGCTGACAATAGCGAAGGAGTTGTAGATAGCATGAATAATAATGGAAGTTTTGATCCAGAGCTTGCCGGGGAAGGATTACACATCATAAGTTTTGATTATAACTGTCCAGCCACCGGTGAAGACATCGGTTTTAGTATGACGGTATTTGTTACGATTACCCCGACAGCGGTACTGGTTGCCGATACCACATTGAGCTGTGCGGATGCATCAGGAAATCTTTTCTTGTCCAGTTTCTTCGAATCATCTTCTTCTCAATCCGGCACATGGCTCTTTCTAGATGGTCCTTCTGGTTCGACAGATGATATTGATGATGCAACGTTCTCCTACACTGCAGGCGGATGTTATTCCTTTAGTTTTACGGCCGATGATCCTTTTAATTGTCTGACAGAACCTGCTATAGATACGGTTGATGTGCATTTACAGACAAAACCCGATTTTACAGTTACTCTAGATAGTGAAGGTGGCTGTATTCCGGATGGTGAGACAATTACCGTATCAGCGAGTGTATCTCCAGACCTTGCGTCTGATGAAACCATGTCAGGTTTTATTATTTTAGATGGCGCAACTATAGCATGGGACCCTACAGATTCCTATGATATCCCTTCTCCTGATTCCGGTGAAACATCGGATGTCGAATTTTATGTCATTCGAGATAAAACCGGAAGTGTTAGCTGTGGTGATAATGGTCCCTGTCCGGATACGGTATCCGTTGAAATTTTTGTATACAATGATGGTCTCAATTGTCAATCCAATTGTGAAATGAATGAAATCGATGTTTGTGATATCTCAGTTGATCCCCAATTGACCTTATCCTGTAGCTTTTTCAGTCTATCCATTCCTTTTGATATTGTTGGAGCGAATATCTCCCCATCATCTGATTTAATTGATTGTGATCAGGACTCCTTATACATCGATTACAATACCGAATTTGCAGGTTTTAATCCAGAAAGCGGAGGCGGCGGTACCCTTGTAAAAGATCTGCCAGGCCTTGAAATTATCTGTGATGTTTTTGACTTCTGTATTTGTATCGATTTAGGTGCTTTTGGTGACATTAAAATCAGACCATTCGAGGAGCTATACGACGCCCTTCAATGCGACGATTCTTTGGCTGAAGTAGTCTTGACTTTATTGGGAGATTTACTTGGAGGTGACGGCGGAGGAGCCACAGTAGTAGCCGATACGGACGGAGATGGAGCATTTGATTATGAAGTAGATAGTGGCACCTTGCTGGATGCGTCCAATGTCGGAATCCCTGTCCGGGTGATTGGTCAGGGAGAATTGACGGTACGTATGGTCTATGCATGGCCCAATATGCCAGCGGGTGTTTGTGGGGACGCAACAACAGAGGGGCAAGATCTTTTGACACTTCTCCCCATTGGATCGATTCCTTTGGTAGGGCCTCAAATCGTTGCCGCCTTAGAAGCAGCAAGTTGTAATGTAGACCTTTCCTGGTCCAATGAAGAAACCATCGTTTATCCTGTTATTAATGGAAACCCTCCTGAATTTGTCAATTGTCCCTCGGATGGTTTTACGTTCACACAAGACTTTACCTGTTCAACAACAGCCAATTGGTCTATTCCAATAGCCATCGATGGATGTACGGGTGAACCTATTATTTATCAGGCTGATGGGACTGTACCGGATGAAGGCGCCGTAATACAGCTCAGCGGACCTTCTCCTGGTGATGACTTGGATATCGGGGTGTATACCGCAGTATATCAGGCCATAGCCTGTAACAGTATGACTGCCTTATGCAGCATTCCGATAATTATAGATACCGGTAACCCTGACTTAATTGTACCGAATGATCTCACGGTATGTAATGATATTGATGCCTGCAGCGCAATTGTGACGGGAATAGCTCCAAGGCGAGGAATAGGTTGTAATACTGAGATTACTTTCTACACTACGGGGGCCACTACTATAGGGAGCGCAGCAGCTCCGGAAGATGGTGAAGCCAGTGGAAGAACCTATGAAGTGGGAACCACTACGATTACCTATATTATGACCTGGACTGATGCTTTTGGAGTAACCATGACCGAAATGGATTCCTTTGATATTACGGTTGAGGATTGTCAAGCACCTATTGCTGAATGCATTACGATTACTGCACAACTTGGTAACGATGGTACCGTCTCTGTAACCGCCGATGATATAGATGGCTTAAGTAGTGACAATTGTACGGATAATGCTGACCTGACCTTCAACATTTCCAAAGATATGGGAACAGCGGGCAGCGAAGTCAGCTTCGATTGTTCCGAGTTGGGGACCAATTTCGTGACATTGAGTGTAACGGATGAGGCTGGTAACGAGAGTTTCTGCTTGGCGACGGTGGAAGTAATTGATTACTTTGAAGATTTCACCCTTGCATTGGATCTGCCCGAACTGTGCCTGGAAGCCAATAATCCTGAGCAATTAGATTTTAGTAATTATTTGAATATCACTTTACCAAATGGAACAGTCATTGGTGCAGGCGATGTTTCCGGAGTTCTCGGTGGCAGTGTAATCGGCGTATTTGGAATTACATCATTCATACCATCAGCAGGTACTTCAGGAGTAGATATTGGAACTTCAGCTGCTGATCCACAAGACATCGGGTATATTGATCCTGTTTCAGGTGTGTACACCCCGGGAAGTGGAAGTGGATTTGTAACAATCACCTATGTAATGACAATTGGTGGACAAGATGTAAATGGCAACAATGCGCTGGAAGGTTGTTTTATCCTGGTTCACGAAACATTCGAACTTAAGCAACCGCTTACCATGGAAGACCCCATGTGTGATTGTTTGGGTGTCAATGAGAGGCATGTAGACCTGGGAGTTGTTTCAGGAGGATTGGAGCCGTATCGATTGGTATTTGCCGGAGGAGTTTTGGATTACGACCGAGATGGAGTTGCAGAAGACACATCAGGAATTTACACTTATGATGCCGCCAATGGCTTCGACATTAGTGACAATATGCAGGACCTGGGGATTTTACAAATGAATTTTACTTCTCCCGTTTGGACCATATCTGTAATCGATGCCAGAGGATGTGAAATTGCACGTTCCGGTTCATGTGATATTATCGATGCTACAGTTGGGCCTGAGATAGATTGCACCGGTGCAAATGACTTCGATACAGAGGTGTTTATCTGCGAGAGACAGTACAGTTGGCAACATGCTATTCCTACCGATAATTGTGCCGTAACCCAATACAGTTATAGCATTACCAATCCGGATGGAACCATTTCAGGACCATTCTCTTTAGACGCATTGATCGATGATCTCAATCCGGGAATACCTTTAGAAGAGCTATTGGAAGGAAACTATCTCTTCCAGGCCGGCACATCTGAAGTTGTTTACTATGCAGAAGATGCGGTTGGCAATTTTGCTACCTGTAGTTTTAATGTGAATGTGGAAGACAACGATCCACCGTACTTTATCAATTGTCCTTATCCAGATGTCATTGTGGCTACTGAAACCGGACAATGCGATGCTTTTGTCAACTTTGCTCTCCCTTTCGCAGAAGACAATTGTGTGATTCCAACGGTCACTCAAATTGATGATACTGGATTGAAAACGGGAGATCGATTCCCTATCGGCACCACTATCCTGACCTTCCAGGCCACAGATGAAGTGGGCAACAAAGCAATTTGCAATGTTAAAGTGATTGTCAATTACTTTGATCAGATACCTAATATAACCTGCCCTCAAGATGTCAATCAATTAAACGATGATTGGCTTTGTGGAGCAACTGTAAATAATATTGATGCAGAGATTGATGAATTGTGTTCGGATGCATTGGTTAAAACGTACCAAATCACACAGAATGGATCAGTGATAGGTTCAGGAGTTGGAGATGCAAGTGGGACATTCTTTGATGTTGGTGTATCCGAAGTAACTTATCGTGTTCAAAATCAGCCTTTACTTCTAATCAGTGAAGTAAGTCAAAATGCAGATGCTGTCGACGGCGGAATGAATCCTCCTCCTATTGAGAATGAATTCCAATGCTTTAGCAATCCACTATTCACGCTTGGAAATGGTGATTCCGGCGAAGGATTGGTCTACTATCCAGAAGACGATATTCTCTACCATTTCTCCGGTTCAACTGCTGGCAATCAGTATTTTGAGCAAATTTACTTCCCTGGAAAATGTGTTCAACCAAATCATGCCGAGGGCAACACATATGGACCGGATATAGCGGGTGAAGTCACAGGAATGGTATGGGACACCTCCGCAATGAAGTTTATAGCAATGGATGACGGAGGAACTATTTTTACCGTCTCCACCACTGGTGACTTCCTGGTATTAAGCACTTATGATCAGACATTTCCTCTGGCAGGATTTGCCATGGTAGGTTCTTCCGTTTACGGTGTTGATCCGAACAGTACAAATTTATATGAATTTGATCCTGTTACTGGAATGACCATTGGCACAGCGATCAATCTTACCTCTTCAGGAGAAGCCATTACGAATGCTATCGATATAGCATCAGATCCAAATAGCGGAGTAGTATACATTGTATATTCCACCGCTGCATCTTCAACAGCCTATATCGGCACACTGGATGTGACCACAGGTATGATAACCGAACAAGGCGATACCTTCATCGACTTTGCAGGCATCGCGGTAAATGCAGATGGACTGGTCTATGGAGTCAGTACTAAAGCTTCCGGATCTGATTTATTTACTATAAAATGTGCCATTCCCGGCGATGATTACATCGAGATTGCCAACATTGGCCCCTCCATATATGATATTAGTTGTCTGACAATTGAAAGAATATTACCATCAAGCGATGTGGAAAGCTTTACAGTTCCTCAAGATGTGATTCTGGCACCGGGAGAGGTTCTTGTGCTCCATTACGGAACTGGAGTCGATGATTTGAATGGGCCATCGTATTTTCTAAATTATTGCGATGGTACGGATCAACCTGCCAATGCTGAGATAGAATACAGCATCTACTTTGGCAATAATAGGATAGATGGCATTACCATGTTTGACGATGCCGATGCAGGTATTATTCGATCCGATGTATTCGATACAGATACACCTGCCGATTTTGTATTGGCAGAGGATTGTCTGTCTCTTACCTTGGGTGAATACAATCCTAACTTCCCTGCCTCGCTTTCTAATGGAACGAGTACTTCATTGCAATCCGAACCGATGTCAATTGCTGAATGCAGTTTCTCGATTACGATTTCCGATGCTGAACCGCCGAAATGTATGGAAATCGATTCCATGAATATCAATACCTATATGGGATCAGCATTTACAGCGGTGGAAGGTCAATGTGACATATCAACGATCACCGTGGCAAATGGGAACGATTGTATACTAGCGGATATCAACATATCGGTTGCAGGCAACATAGTTGGTGCTGAACACATTGCTTTGGGTCTGATTAGCCCTGACAATGACACCCTGGATCTGTATGAT
Organism: Bacteroidota bacterium; assembly: GCA_039194925.1. GTDB lineage: Bacteria > Bacteroidota > Bacteroidia > Chitinophagales > Saprospiraceae > CAJXUU01. Next base: position 5,526 of record JBCCVV010000193.1, on the reverse strand, counting down.
GAGTTGTGCATAGGCGATGCTTCTGTTGATTTGACATTCGACGATGAAAGTGACAATTCCGCTTCTCAAATCTGTGGTTCCTGGACGGGAGATTTCCGACCTCAAAATGGAATGTTGATGAAATTCTATACGGCAAAAGCCGATGGAGATTGGTCCTTATATGTAAATATTGAAGATGGAAGTGGTGCAAGTTTTGATATTACCTCCTGGTCGATAGATATTACTTGTCTTCAAGATTGGGAAATGGAGAATGTAGTGTTGGATAATGACACCATGGTATGCAACGCCATATATACATGGACGCATCCTTACTTTGCTGACAATTGTAGAGAAGGAACTATTCGTGTAGATTACCTTACTGACGATGACATTCCTGTACCTCCGGGAAGTATCTTATTAGAAAACATTGGCAAAGGTGGTTTTGAAGTAACCGAGACATTTGGTGTTGGAGTCACCACTGTACAATATACACTGATCGATGCAGCGGGCAATCAATCGCTTTGCAGCTTTACTGTAACTGTATTGGATGACGAACCACCGGTTATCACATCTTGTCCAAATGATATTATAGTCGGTCTGGAAAGCGGGCAGTGTGAAGCCCGGGTATTTTATGATGTGGAAGCAACGGATAATTGCGGAGTAGCATCCATTGTAGGCGTACCTCCGAGCGGATCGTATTTCCCGATTGGAACCACACCTGTAATCGTAACGGTAACAGATCTTTCTGGCAATATTTCCATCTGCGAATTCAACATAATTGTGATCGAATTCCAACCGTCTTCGAATCAATTAAGTTGCAATAACGGAATCAATCTTTCGCTCGATCAAAATTGCGAAGCCGTAATCAATGCGGATCAAATTCTGGAAGGAAGTGAGTATGGATGCTTTGATGACTATTGCATAACGGTAGAGACGGAAACGGGGATTCCACATCCAAATTTCTTTACTGTTAATGATATCAATCAAACCTTTATTGTTACTGTTATCGATTGCAATGGAGACAGTACCAATTCATGTTGGGGAGCGGTAACGATTGAGGAAAAATTCACTCCAGAACTGCAATGTCCGGTAGATGTAACCATTGCCTGTAATCAAGACCCGGATGCGAGAAACATGTTTGGTATTCTGTTGACCGGAGAAGCTTTTTTACTTAATTGTGAACCGGGTGCAGAGATTTACTACGAAGATAACGAAGTCGACTTTGGTCAATGTGCGGATCCACGCATGGAAATCCTTCGAACCTGGATTGTTACGGATTCGGATGGAAATCAGGATGCTTGCACACAAGTCATTACGGTGGAGGCAGTTGATTTGAACGACATCGTATTCCCACCGGATGTTGATCTCGATATGTCTTTGGAATGCCTTGATGTGCAATTGGATCCAAGTTTGACAGATCCTGACAGTACCGGATTACCCACCATCAATGGACATTTGGTTTCGACTTCGGGATCCTTGTGTATGATCAGCATGAATGTATCGGATGAGATATTTGACATTTGTCCTGGAAGTTATGAAATCCTTCGAACCTGGAAGATCAGAAATATGTGTTTGCCGATTTCGGATTCGAATCCAATTGAGCATACGCAGATCATCAAGGTGTTGGATACCAAACCTCCAAAGATGATTGATTGTCCCACGGATATGTTGATGAGTGTTGACCCTTGGGGATGCCAGGCTTCTGGTCAATTGCCCGTACCCGAGACCATATATGATCAATGCAGTGATGTAGAGTTTAGCGCAGCAATCTTTGGCGGTGGTCAATTGGAGATAACCGGTACTCCGCAAAATGGAGACTTAGCTGTAGTTGCACTTAATTTAAGAATCGGACCGCATACGGTGGTATATCGCGTTAAAGACGATTGTGGTAATGTGCAGGTTTGTGCGTTTGATATCAACGTAGTGGATAATACGCCACCAACCGCCATTGCACTACAAAACATTGTTATAAGCCTTACAAGCTCCAGTACAAGTGGAGATGGCAGTGCCAAACTTTATGCCCTTGATGTGGACAATGGTTCTTTTGATGGATGCAGCAATTCGGTGAAACTGGAGATTAGAAGAGAAACCGACCTTTGCGACATCAGCGGAAATACGACCTATAACGATGACGACCATCCACAAGATGGAAGTCCAAATCCGAATAGCCCAAATTATGATCCTGATGGCGGAGAATACGTCAAATTCTGCTGTGAAGACCTGAACAATCTCGACCTGGATGTAGATGGTGATGGTGTGAATGATATTGGCTATGTAAAAGTATGGTTGCGTGTATGGGATGATGGCAATCGAGATGGCATCTTTGGCAACGACGGAGACCAATACAATGAAGCATGGGTTTATGTGAAGGTCGAAGATAAGTTGGCTCCCGTAGTAATTTGTCCACCGGATGTAACCATAAGTTGTGCGGATGATGTAGATGATTTGAACCTTGTGGGTGAAGCGGAGGGCTTTAATAGCTGTGGCAATGCATTGGTGGAATATAATGACATCATCGTTAATTTGAATTCGTGCAATGCTGGCTTCGTAGTGCGAAGATGGAGGGTTGTTGGTCAATCCGACATATTCTGTGATCAAAGAATCACATTGGAAGACATTGATGCTCCTGTTACTGTCAGTTTTGCACAAGTAGGAGATGTTGAAGTAGATGGTTGCCCCGATCAAATTACCCTGGGTGAGCCCACCTGGATTGGAGGTCCATGTGACATCATTGAATACACGGTGAATACAGATACCTTCTTGTTTGAAGATGGTGCTTGTTACAAATTGATCAATGAGTACAGGGTCATCAACTGGTGTGACTACGATCCGAACAATCCATTCTGGGTCGAAACAGATGACTTTACCGATGGAATTATTCGTCATATACAAGTTGTAAAAGTCACGGATAATACCCAACCCGTACTAGCAGACTGTGATGATCGCATGTTTGAAGTCAACGACCACAGCGATAGTGATAACGATGGCATCGTATGCGAAGCCAACATTGTATTAACCAATTCAGCTACCGATCCTGGCAGTAACAATTGTCCTACGGGATGGCTGAAGTGGCAAGTGTTTGTTGATCTCTGGGCAGATGGCACAAATGATCTGGAATTTAGTTCATTCCTCCCTCCATTTGACAATACCTTTAATGATACCAATGGCAATGGCATTCCTGATCGATACGTCTCCCCTACCGAAAATGGAGGTGAAATTGCCATAGAATTACCCGATATTGAAGGCTCAATGAGCAATCATAAGGTGGTGTGGAAAGTAACCGATGGATGCAACAATATACGCAGCTGTGATTATGACTTCATGGTAGTGGACAAAAAGGCGCCTACCCCATACTGTATTGATATCAGCACTGCGGTAATGGATTTTGATGGCACGACTATGATTTGGGCTTCTGATCTTAATATTGGCTCGTTTGATAATTGCTCGGCAGAAGAGGATTTAAGATTTACGTTCTCAGATGTACCTCCGGAAGACGATCCGGCATATGATCCTGTGTTACGATCTTCCAGCAGGGTTTTAGACTGTGGTGATGTAATCAATAGTCCTATAGCCGTAAATATGTATATCTGGGATGAGAAAATCAATTATGCCTTCTGTCAAGTCGATATTACCGTAGTCGACAATTCGGGAGTATGTGACGAAGGAGTGCGAATTGCCGGTCAGGTCGAAACAGAAACGGGTGAGGCTGTACAGGATGTGGACGTTACACTTAATGCAGACCTATTGGAATACCCAAGGCTCCTTCCGACGGACGATGAAGGACAATATTCCTTCCTTGGCAACCCTCTGAATGCAAATTACGAGCTCACTGGAAAAAAAGATGTGGACTACCTGAACGGGGTAAACACCTTGGATTTGGTCATAATCCAACGACATATCCTGGAGCTGCAGCAATTGGATAGTCCGTACAAGGTAATTGCCGCGGATATCAATGGCGATCAGGAAGTCAAAGTAACCGACATACTGGAACTTCGAAAATTGATCTTGGGGATATACGTTGAACTCCCTGAAAATGAAAGCTGGCGATTTGTGGATAAATACCAGGAATTCGATGACATCTACGCTCCATGGCCGATTATCGAAGATTTGGAATTGCCATTTGTACAAAATGATCTATTGGAAAATGACTTTATCGCCATCAAGGTCGGGGATGTTACCAATGATGCCGTGACGAATTTTAATGCAGCTAAAAAGACGACGACGCGATCTTTACCTACGATTGATTTTACATATGAAGATCGATCTGTAAAGGCAGGAGAGCTGGTTGAAGTTACCGTCCGATCCGGAGAAGCATTTGATTTACTGGGGTATCAATTGAGCATGGAATTGAATGGTTTGGCTTTCGAGTCTATCACAGGTGGGGCTTTAACTATTGGAAAAGAAAACCTTGGATTGCTTCGTACGGATCTGATTACCATGAGTTATCACCAGCTACGGGCTATACGACTCGCTAAAGATGCTGAATTGTTTACATTAAATTTTATTGCTGAGCAATCTGGTATCTTAAGCAAAATGATTGATTTCACCAGCGAGTTGACCGCAAATGAGGCTTACCTATCCAGTGCGGACTTAGAGAAGATTTCTGCACCTATTGTACATGAAGTTGTCCTTAGACCAGAGAATGACTTAAACGTTGAATTTGCCAATGTGCTCTATCAAAATGAGCCGAATCCTTTTAACAAGGTGACAGTCATTGGTTTTGATTTGGCCGAAAAGTCTGATGTGAGCTTGACGATTTTCGATGCTACGGGATCAGCTGTTGCTACTTTCCAGATGGATGGTGAGAAAGGGTACAACTCCTTTGAATTGGAGGCAGACTTGATTGGGGAGAATGGAATTTATTTCTATAAGTTGGAGGCTGGTGAGTTTGTGGATACTCGGAAGATGATATTGGTGCAGTAGGTTATTACTACTTCTCACATTTTTAGATAAAAAAGGGACTGCTTGACTTGGGTTGGGTGGTTTCTTTTTTGTTTTATCCTGATGGATCAAATAGCGCAGAAAATCATGCGTAGAATTACGTAAAAGTTGCGTAATTCTACGCAAGGCATACAATTCAATGTGTGTTTACTTTAGGCTTGCATTTTAAACACTTATTTTTCCATCTTGGATAATTCCAAAACACTCAAAAAAGAACTTGAATACATGAACAATTTTTACTTTTACTCAAAACGACTTATTAAAGTTTTAGAAAAAAATGAAGAAATACTTAATTTGATCATTTCAATTGAAGAACAAAGAAGTGATTATATTTTAAAGCCACAAGAAATAATAAACATAGGAATAACTTCCAACGAAAGGATAGCTGGAATAGGCAAATTACAACAAAATATAGAATCAAAGAATAGAGAAATATTATCACTTGTACGATCTGTAAGGCCTAACAAGGTATACGATCAAATTAATACTTTGCTTTATGATCTCAATCTTTTTGACAATTCGTATAACAACGAAAATGAACTTGTAAAAAATCTAAAAGCGTTTCCAGATCATCATACAGATGCATACTCTGAAAAAGAGTCAGAG
>JBCCVV010000192.1:0-13120 GCA_039194925.1 Bacteroidota bacterium | reverse complement strand
ATGGTTATGAATATAAATTCACTTATTCCTTTTATATAGACTACATGTTACATTATGACGGTGAAACAATAATATTTAATATAACGACACTTGGAAATGAAGACAAGCGTGGTTTTAGTTTCAAACTTAAGGTTATGGAAAATGGAATTGACTTAAAGGTTGTTGATATGTATTCTGATTTGGAGAAAAAATATTTGGGCAAAGGAATCTCTATTGCTATGATCTTACATGTTAAGTCAATATTTAATAAAAGGATAATATCAAGTACCAATATCCAAACCTATAAGTGCCACATTGGTGAATCTAATTCACAAGATGCCATAGATAAAGTTTGGGAGAGGATGAGAAAGAACGAAGACGCTGGGTATAATGAAATTGAGGGATACTATTATACAAAATGAATGTTTGTTGTTGGCTACCCAAAAAACTTAGTAAAGACTAAATAAGGATTAACTTGAAAGTTTCAATTCTTTATGAAAGGCAAATAGGATTTGAGAGTGCTACTTAGGTATACTGGAAAAACCGGACAAAGTGAACACCCTTCTCCGATTTAAAATGAGCACCCTCACCGGAGTAAAGTAAACACCTCTAATTTTCATTTTTCGGAGCATGTCTACTCATGCTGATCGATTGATCAAAAACAGGAAAAATCCTGTTTCTCCAAGTTCCACCCTCTACAACAAGAAAAATTCAAATCCTAATTCAGCCCTCCAAAGATTAGTTGTCAAGAGTCATTTGCGTTAGGAGCACACATAATCAATTGAAAATCAATCTATAATGAATGCGCCTTCAAGAATACACAATACACAATAAACCCAAAGGTGTCCCTGATCAATAAATGAAGGCATTAAATTAGGTAAGCTTGCTAATGAAAATACCCGATAAAACCTCAATTCCATTTTCAAAATTATTGTGCTATCTTGTTAGAATTCAACGCGCTGCAGCCTCAGGTGCTGTAATAAATTGGCATACTTTGAGTTAAGCAGTAAGCAATTTGGGAGTTTTAAGATTATTCATCTGCGCATGAGTATAAAGATTTCATATGAGGGAGAACAGATCAAAAGTGCCAAGAAAATTGGGGCTGATTCGAATCATGTGACGATCGTCGGAGGTGGATTGGCAGGTTTGGTAGCTGGATTGTATTTGCTTAGACAAGGGGTGCAGGTAACGATTTATGAGCTTACAGAAATATTGGGCGGTAAGGCGGGAGCAAGGCAAAATGGGTCGGTATATGACGAACATGGATATCATATCTTTCCCATGTGGTATCGCAACATTTGGGAGATGGTAGAAATGCTGGGTTTGGAGCACAATTTTCGGGATTCTACCAACTTTTTTCAGTTGAAGAAAGGGGAGTACCCAAAATTGCATAGACTGACAAATCTGGCGAGTCCGGCGTACATTTTAGATAATTTGACATCTGGTATACTGCCAATCGACGATATGATACTGTTTTTTTATGCAGGGTTAGATTTGTTGAGTGAGCCACTGGATCGAAAAGCTTTTTTGGATCAATTGAGTGTGAATGGATTTTTGAAATCGAGATTCTATACGAATGAACAGGTGGCGCGATTGTTTGAAAGCTCTATTCTTGGAGGATCTTCAGCGCCTAGCTATCAATCCTCGGCGATGACGTACAAAAATGTGTTGTCGTATTGGTTTTCACATCCGCTACCCATGAATAAGATTCTCAAAGGAGATTTGAATACCTTTTTTATCCAACCTATTGTTGATCGCATCAAGGACTTAGGGGGGCAAATAATTCTACAGTCTGAGATGATCAAAATCAATATGGCAGATGGAAAAGTGCGTGATATCAATGTGAGAAAAACGGTTACCGGAGAAGAAAGTACAATCGACATAGATCGACTGCTATTGGCCATGCCAGTAGAGCGTATTCAAGATATTGTGGATGATAACCTGTTTGCGGTAGACGAAAAGTTTGGAAATTACCATATTCTTCGAACGAAGCCCATGGCAGCTTTTAATGTCTATCTCAACTTTAAGATGACTGACTTTCCCGAGGATCATGTAAATCTCTTAGGGTCGAAATACAGTCTTTCGTTTATCGATGTTGCCCAATCTTGGGCTTCGTATGACAAGTCGGTGTTGAATGTAATCGCAGCAAACTATTTGCCGCTAAGCAGTCTTTCAGATGAGAAAGCGTTTGAGCTATTGTTTGCAGAGATGAAAGAATTCCTGCCGTTTTTGAATAAAGAGCAAGTGGAGAAAGTCGTCTTCATGTCGCACAAAAAGGAACCCCTGGTCCTCAATGATGTGGGGAGTTGGAAGTTCAGACCACAGGCCCGCTCTAAAATAAAGAACCTCTACATTGCTGGAGATTATGGAAGAACAGCCGTAGACTTGATCACCATGGAAGGAGCCGTGAGTTCTGGAAAAGAAGCGGCTGAAACTATTCGCTCAGATATGCATGTCGGGAATAGAATCGAAGTGTTGTCTCCGGACAAACCTTGGAGTGTATTGATGAGATTGGCAAAATACGGCCTATTGCCTGTGATTACCTTCGCTTATATTAGTTCGAGGGTACGGAAAGAATTTAAGGCAGCTTATGTATAAACAACTGTTGATATGATGAGAAAAATTAGAGCTCAAAACTCCAAAGAACCGAATCGTTTACTAAAACCGATCCTGAGTTTTAACCGTAAAATCATAAGCATTTGGTAAAGATGAAATCGAAAAATGAAGCATTCGAATGCATCAAGGATACTAACAGTGGAAACCGCCGTTTAACGGCGTATAGTTGTGTAAAATATTGCCATTTGGCAGAAAAATTCGTAAATTAAAACATTTGGCAATTTGTCGAATATAACATTATAAATATTTGATTATGAGCGTAGATGCAGAAATTAAAATTCCACAGCCCTTTAAATTCGGAACATTTGTTCTTGATGGTGGATTGGATTTTGGGATCGTCCCAGGAATGAACTCGATAAATGTTGACTTGGGTCTTGACAATGTAAAGGTTGATCTGGGTTTGGATAATGTAAAGGCAGATTTAGGTCTTGACGATGTCAACGTCGATCTGGGTCTGGATAACATCAATGCGAAAGTGGATTTAGGTCTTGATAATGTAAACGTTGATTTGGGCCTGGATGACATTAATATATGTGCATCATTTAAATTGAAAGAGCTTCCCAAGATGCGCGTTCACCTGCCCTTTGTATATAACTTCTGTTTTAAGGTATTAGGCATCAATCTATTCGGATTTGGATTTAATGGAAAAGCTCAGGTCATAACGGAAGATAATCCCAAACGTATGTTTTCCAGACCTAAAAAGAAAAAGCCCATTGACGATGGAGAGTATTTGGCACCGATCAAAGTAGACATTAATGACTAACTATGATGAAAAAGGATAAGATTGATATAAATAAGGCGACCTATGAACAGCTGATCTCTCAAAAAGGCGTTGGGAAAAAGACAGCTGAATATATTCTGGACTATAGAAAGGAAAATGGCCGTATCAATGATATTGCTGTACTAGATATTCATCTGAAAAATTCGATAGTCCAGGTATTGCAGCAAAATTTCAAGGTAGAACAAAAGGTCGAGGACACGAAGCAAATTACAGACTTGATTCAATTAAAAGATGATGCTAAGACCGTTGTCGGTAAAAAAGAGAAAAGCTCGGATTTTGTTCAACAAGAGGTACCTGTTCTACCTATTGATGAGGATATTCCCCAGGACAAACAAAAAATACCTGATTTTAATCAGGAAATACCGGATCAAAGACATGAAATACCTCAAAAGGATCAGAAGGCTGACATAGATGATACAAAGAGAGAGTGTCAATTTGAGATACTAGAAAAGGAGATCATGATTTTTGGAACCCCTCAAAATCTCGTGTGCAATCTGACCATCAGAAATATAGGGAAGGAGATGAAGCACTTTGTTCCAATCACATTTACATCAAGAGAGGAATTACTTCCCGGAGACATTCTAAAGCCTATACGGCTTCGTAGCAGATTATATCCAAATCAAGTCAAAAAGTTTACGCTTAGTGTAGAGGTGAATCAGTGCATTATGCCTGGTGAGTACCCTATGCAAATGCATATTGACAATTGTGAAAGAGATGTTATTTTATGTGTAGAAGAGTTTCATTCCATTGACGTACGACCCGATACATTTTATATCCATAGTAGACCCGGAGATTCGGTAACCAAGAATATTTTTGTTACCAATAATGGGAATACAACTGTTAATTTTCATTCGCCAGGATTTGTCTTTTTATCCGACCGGTTTGCACATTGTCGGGTCTTGAAATCTGGTGCTAGAAAGATTAAAGAACCCATGGAACTAGGTCAGATGGTGCAAATAGCTGCTACAGAAATTGATAACCTATACCGTGAAACAAGCTCCTTATTGGTAAAGGTTGTCGATTCAAAACAAATCGAAATTCCTCCAGAGACAACAAAAAAAGTTACCCTGGAAATAAAGATTCCGAAAACATTAAAGAACCCTAATATATACAAAGGCAGATACAGGTTTTATGATTCAAGTATCGCATTTGATGTTATTCCTTCTTCATATCAAATACAATAATCATGAGTAACTATGTAAAATATCAACGACCCATTATCGATCAACCATCACGTATCATTGATGATTTTGGAAGACTGGTAGACGCCAGTTTTAGAATACCTTTTAGAATGGCATCTCTGACGTTTGGAGTTTCCTCAAGAGTTGCCAGACAGTCATTCAGGACATTTAGAAGAGTAGTGAATGAATTCAATGACTATTCATGTCAGTTGTGTTGTTATGAAGATACTTCCTGTACCTGCTCAGGATTTGATTTTTCATTCGAAACGCGAATTGGTGAAATTAGGATCATGAATGTGTTGCTGGAAAACAATACCAATAAAAACCAAATCGTAAAGGTATCGTCGAATTGCATGATGGATTGCAATGGAAAGCAGGTATCACCGAAAGGGATAATTAAGTTCAGCAAAGAAGAGATTCATTTGGCTCCTTGTCAAAAAGTGGATTTAAAAATCATATTTAAAATAGACAAACCTTTGGTTGAAGGTGGTGGATATGTTGGATACATCAATATTGAAAGAAATTGTAAGATAAAGCAAGTATGCTTCTGTCTTCATGTATTATCTGACTGTGATTACGACCAGCTTTGGTTGACTGATGATTGTAGAGACCCAAAAGGAGAATATATCGAAAAATGCTGTTGTCCGGAGTATAGATATCCAGCAAATCGATGTGATCGATACTATCTTTCAAATTAATCCACCGGTCATGTCAATATTTACCGAAAATGTCGTTCGAACGGTTGATTTTATTGCTTCTGTTAATGCTATAAGGCATCGAATGCAATCCCGAATTATAAAACGAACAGCTCAAGTGGTCGAACGAAATGATGAGTTTCCGCAGTTTATGAGACAAGGACTGAATCTTTTGAATGCAGTTTCTGATTCGAATATTGAGTTTGAAACGAGAATGACCCAAAGATTCAAAGATATGATTCGTAATTCAAATCCTTCTTCCAGAAGTTATTCTAAGCATGCACGAAAGCGAGGGCATGAAGAACTAACGATTGAGAAAGAGATAGAAAGTGATCAGGCGATAAGGATTTCAGTATCGAAAAACAACGAGTTTTTTAAAATCCCATTCAAGCTCAATAACGTCCTGGATACTGAACAGAAGATATCAATTCGAGTATCACCAATGCGAAGATTATCCGGTGAGACGATCTTGATTGATCAAATCCAGGTAGAACAGGAAGAAATGGTCTTGGAGGCGAATGAGACGTGCGATATAATTGCGCTATTGCTTGTCAACGACGACTTGAAATTGCATGAACAATATGCTTTTGATATTTTTATTTCAGGAGAGAAGTCCAAGCAGCTGTCCATGATCGCTACCATAGTTCCCTGATATTAAAGCCTCCAAACTAAATCTTCAAACCAGCCGATCAGAATGATGAATGAAGCTCAAATCGTTGAACATGCGCGATCTTTTTTAAGAAAGAATGACTTTTTAGGAGGCTATTACCCACAATTGCTCTTGAATGAAAAGGAGAGTGAAATTTGGTCTTTGTTTTGGTTTACTACCAGGATGATGGACGATATTTTTGATAGTAAGACAACATCAAAAGATGTAGAAAAATCCGATAGTTTAACCGATGTTCTGTACAACCTGACTCGTACGAAACCTGAATTGAAAATGGCCATTTCGATATTTACCGAAAATTCCGATGGCATTTTTGACTTTCAATCCTTAGCTATGTTACTGGCTTCGGCCAAATCTGAGAAAAAGCTTTTTGGAAAGGATCGATCCAATTCGATGGTAGCGTATTTTAACCTTATCGATGCCAAGACCAAATTACCGTTACAGTTTTATGCAGAGTTGGGGAGAACTTCAAAGGATAATCCACATTTTGATTTATTCCTCACTTGGATGGCAAGAAGTGTTCAGTTGTTCGATGACTTGCTTGATTTTTATAGTGACGTTGAACACGGGAAAAATTATATCACATCCGAAGAGATGAATTTCCTGCAATGCGAAACACAACAAGATTTGCTATTTCAAATCAACGCCATGCAATCTTTGCGCTTAGCCATTTTTCTGCATTATAGCGTTGATGCATACAAGTTAAGTAGTTTGTTTTGGAAAGAGCCAATTGGTTGGTTTGGGAGGAGTATACTCGAAGCATGTTGGTCTATGATAGCGGATAGTCGTGCAGCACCGTTGCCAACTGGTTTATTAAACAATGATTATTTCCTGAGACATTATGTAGGATTGACTTCATTGCCTATGGACATGTTGGGTACAAGTGAAAAAACGAAATACTCCATCTTTAATCCAGTGATCACCCATTACATCAAATCATATAAATTATTTGATTTTAATCAGGTCGAGGATCTGAAAGATAGATTGTACAAAGAATCCTATCATGCAGTTATCAAATCTTTACCCCAATCCGATATTTCAGAAGATGTTGAAACACAATTTCAAAAGGCAATCCATCTAGATGCCCGAAAATGGTACGATCCGAATCAGAACTTTGGTATGAATCTCTTTAATTGGGAGGAGCTACGAAATATCGGTTTGAATTATTTTCGAGGCAATAGATCACAGACTCAAACGGTCAGAAAATTCACAGGAAGAAGAAATTTCCATACCCGAATAATAAGAATATAGATGGTTTGAATGCACAAGAATGGCATTTCTGTCAACTATATTTCAATAAAGAACAGCCAAACACTCTGATTACAGATTAAATCAATTCTATTGCTGTGCTCAAGAATTGACAACTCCAGCAAATCCAACGGATTCAGTTTCAAAGAAGGGTAATTTTCTCAACTTCAAGTAGGATTTAAATAGGAATCGCTCCATTTTCTTACGTGGTTTATTCTGAGAAAATATTACTTTTAATAGCTCTTTTTCATGGGACAGTAATTCACCTTTTTCTTCGTCTTCCATCAATTTATCCAATGCCCTCGCATCTCCAAAAAAACGAAGCATATTGATTTTGTCACTCAATTGAAGGAAGTCCATTTGCATTAAGTTAAACCACTTTTTACCCTCCGTGGTTAATCTGTATACTTGTTCTTCTTCTACGATTAAATTCTTTTTATGCCAGCTTCGAATCAATCGTTGGTCGGAAGCGCTGTCCATTAAGAATTTTGGTATGTAAAGTTGAAGTACGGATAGAACCTGAGCACGTATTTTTGCTTTACGGGCATTCAGACTTTCGGCTCTGGTGATTGGGAACAACTTATCATCGATATTCTGCAGATATTCTTCAAAATTACTGGTGTTTTGGTAGGATGTGCCTCCAATTAATCCAAACGATGACGGACCTACTGCCAATACCGTGTTCAGCCTATTGCCTACTCCTCCGAAGCTGTTTTCTACAAACCGATTGTCATCCACTTTAACAAAGACTTCACCGGTCACTTGCTTGTACCCACTTTTCAACATTTTGTTGTTGATATAGCCTCGAGCTTTAGCCAGGGATCTTCCATACACAGGCGCTGCTCGTTTTCCGGCCTGGACAAATTTATTCAGCTTGGTATCTACTGTCATTGTAAAATACAGGACGTCAATGCTGTCCAGATTCCAGGATATAACGGTTTCGATATCATTTTTGAGAATTTCAAAGCTTTGACCCGGCAGGCAAGCCATAAGATCAATATTGACTGTCACCCAAGGAAATTCATTTCTACACAGTGAAATTACACCCGTATAATCTTCTACTTTATCACCTCGACCAATGGCTTTTCTTAACCCTTCATCAATACTTTGTACACCAAAAGATATCCTATTGAATCCACCTTCGAAACACTTGGCAAGGTAATTTTCCTGAAGCATTTGTTTGGCAACACCTTCTAGGGTGATCTCTGCATTTGAACTTATTTTGAAGTTGTTCTTGATGGTATTTAGGATCAAAATAAGTTGCTCGGGCGTAAGTTCAGTAGGGGTGCCTCCACCGAAGTAAATCGCACTGTATTCTTGATCTTTTGTTGCGGCGCATTGTCCATAAAACTCTATTTCCTGAATCAAATGGTCCACAAAGACAGCTTTGTAATCATTTGTCCTGTATTTGTTCTTTTTAACCTTATACAAAGGACAGAAATGACACAAAAATGGGCAGAATGGTATGTGGACATAGAAAATATTACAATTGGAAGAACCTCCAGTTTTCTCTTTCCATGAGATGAAAGACTTTTTTTCTTGCAATGGCCATTTGTCTTGAGGCATAGGTCCGATATTGGGTGATACCTGAACGATGGGGTAGACTTTCAGTGTGTGTGGGATTAAACCATTGTATGGGCTTGTATCCGTTTTGGTAAAGTTTCTCATGACGAACTTTTTAGGGTCGATACCTCAAGTATTCACTTTACCTTGGAATTATAGATATAGTTTAATACGATTGTTTTAAAAATCGTTGGAGTGTATTTCAAAATCGTATTTATGAATTGACTTATTGCCTTGTTTTTCACGATCGAAACGGCACCCAATACTTGAGATATGTATTTTATTAAATATACTTTAAAATACGTCATTTTCCTGTATCGCGAAAGTTGAGAAATAAGGATTTTTCCTGTTTTTAGGCCATTAGCAAGGATAATCGCATTTTCAATTGCCATGGATCCCCCTTGTCCCAAATTTGGTTCCATGCCATGTGCGGCGTCTCCTATCAATACCGCTTTTCCGTTATGCCATTTGTTTAAATAGGGAAGACTAAGGATTTTTGACGTGCTGAGATGATGCATGTCGGTATGTCGAATAATGGTTCTGACAAATTCAGGATATTCAGCATAATTTTCGTCAAGTATTGCTTGTTTTTGAATATCGGATTCTAGATGGGGTGAATCTTCGTTTTGTGAGATGACAGCCCACCAAAACAATTGATTATCAGGTAGCGGTGAAAATCCAAAAATACTTCCTTGTCCCCAGAATTCAACTCCTGAATTTTTATATATTTCAGGGATGTCTGTGAAGGCAGAAACGCCCCTAAAACAAATTCTCTTTCGTCTTTTATATGAAACATTAGGGAACAGAATTTTTCGGCATGTAGATTTTATCCCATCTGCTCCAACAATAAGCTTTGAAAATATTTCTGTTCCATCTGAAAATTCAACCACCTGTTGATCCTCACGATATTGAATGTCCGTAACCGTTTTATCATAGATAATTTTTTCAGAATCTATATTTTCAACCAGAATTTCTTTTAGGTCAGATCGGAGGATGCTGATGGCTGGGTACCCAAATTTTTCGGCGTATTTTTTTAGGTTGAATTTAGTAATATGCTGCTCCTTAGAATTCAGGAGAAGTAACTGATTTAAAACAGCTCCTTTTTCTTCCAACCTTTTCGTCGATATTCCAATTTTAGAAAGCGAAGAAACAGCATTTACACCTAGCCAAATACCCAATCCCTTGGGTTTTGTGTTTGGCATCTTTTCGTAAATTGTAAAAGGAATGTTATGTTGCTGACATGCATTTGCAAAAGTTAATCCTGCAATACCGCCTCCAATGATCGTGCATTTTAATTCCTCTTTCATAGCTTCAGCTTCAAACTTCGGATTTTGGATTCAATATATTGTTTAATCTTCCAGGTTTTCGATAAGTAATTTCTTTGCCCATGAAGGTAAAATTTGGATAAGCTCCGAAAACGCATACATATTGGACATCATTTTTTTATAGTTGAGTTCTTTACCATACTTGGATAAATAGTATTGTGTGATGTATTTTTCAGTGGCTTTCTTGAGGTTGAAGGTTGGGTTGAAATTGAAAAAGATTGGCTCAACCAGTAGAAAGACCCTAAAAAACAACAATGAATTTGATCTTAGCGTAAACTTATATTTCGTTGCCAGGAAACTTGACTCCATCATAAGAGAGCCAAGACTTTTTTCCGAAAATGGGATGTTGTCATCGTCAATCTTCATCATCCAAACATAAAGGATGCTTTTCAAGTCCTTTCGAAAACCGAAAGAATCAGATTTTTTATTTTCTCTAAGAATCCGAATAAAAAAGTCAACCGCTTCGTCCAGGTTGTTATTGGCAATGGAATTGAAATAATTTATTTGTAGAAACTTCATCCGTTCAGACAAGCATCCCACAGCTCCAAAATCTAAAAACGCTATTTTTTCATCTTGGGTATATAAAATATTACCGCTATGTGGGTCGCCATGAAAAAAGCCAACCTCGAAAATCATTTTCATGATTATTTCGAAGAAATCTATGGCTAGTTTTTCTGTAATGACAGTGTTCAAAATAGGTGTACCTTTATTCATACTGCTCATGATCTCTTTGAAACTGACCCCTGAGATATAATCCATAGTGATAATGTTGGAGTTGCATGCTTCGATGTACACTTTTGGCGTGATAAATTTGTCCATAGATGATGAAATCGTTTCGAACAGCTGTAAATTTTTGATTTCTTGTCTGAAATCTGACTCCTCTTTCAATATGGTGTGGGCTTCGTGAATTAGTTGGTAAATTTTAAGACTTCTGTCTAGTCCAAAAAGCTTCAATGGCAGCAATAGTACTTTCAATATTGAAACATCTATTAGAATCTGGAGTGAAATATGGGGGCGCTTTACCTTGATGATCACTTCTCGCCCTTCTTGGTCTATGGCTTTGTAAATTTGGCTTATGGACCCTGATGCAAAGAGTTCTTTTTCGATTACACGAAAGTAATTCTTATTTTTCAAGCCCTTATTTATTATTCTTATTCCCTTTTCATAAGAGAAGGGTTTGGGTTTGTCCTGAAGATCAAATAGTTGCTCTTGATAGCTCGGATCAATAAAATCTGAACGCATCGAAATGATCTGACCAATTTTTGTAAACACCCCTCCAAGGTATTCGAATATCTCTTTTAGTTTTTGCGGTTTCTTGGTTTCATCCTTGGTGAATTTTAGAATCATCAAAAACTGAATTCCCTTGTAGAGAATTTGGAAAAATCTTATCGGTATGAGGAATGTTGCTGTTATAATTTTCATTACTCGAAATCGATTTTAATAATTTCTTACTTGAGATAATTTTCAGAAATTACCACTTTCTTTCGGGACAATTCGGGTTTTCGCAAGGCTTTGACTAAATATTGAGCGACATTTTTGCGAGAGATGGTTAAGAAAGGTTTGGGTTCATTGTCAAAACTTTCTCGTATTACTTTTTTCTGAGTTGAGTTTGTCAGTCCGACGGGTCGAACAATGACCCAGTCCAAGTCAGAATGTTCCAACAGTTCTTCTTGAGTGTAGTGATCATCATATGCAGGTTTAATATTGCTGTGTTCTATGAGAAGATCAAACCAAAACGGGATGTCCTTCCGACTCTCTCCTACACCCCATGCACTACAGATTACGATTCTTTCTATATTCTTAATTTCTGAACATGTTAATACGTTTTCCATCGATCTGGATAATAAATCTCTGGGAGATCGCAATTGTGACCAAGGGAACTCGGAATTTCGGGATATGCTCAGAGCGATAATCACAAGTTGACACCCATGAATTGCTCTAGTCAGATTATCTTTTTCATATGGTGTCCCAACTATGTGTGTCAATCGCTCATGTTTGGGTGCGAATTTTGGCACTCTTCTTACCAGACAATTGACTTCAAAGCCTTCTTCCAAAGCTTCTGTCACCACGTACTTCCCCGTGCGTCCGGTTCCGCCTAGTATAAGTACTTTTTTGTTGTCTTGCGTTGACATATATTTGAATTAATCTTTTCGACCAGATCTCACATCTGATCTTTGAGTGTCTCAAATGGAATTGTTCGGTTATCGAAATGATCTTAATGAACTCCATTTAGGCATTACTATTTCAAAACCAACTGCTTATCAAATATAACAAGAAAAAAGATCAATTTTGATTTTTGGTTAATTCGCAAAGAGTCACTCTGGATTGAATATATCTTGAAGCCTTTCAAGTTCAAGTTTTAAAGGAGTTGATGGATTATAAAAAAGAGGATTTTTCCTGTATTTTGAAATGATAAATTCAGTGCCTTCTTTTTCGTACTCATCTACTCATTTACAATATTATTGGACTACATTGATGCCATTAAACCCAGCTTGTGGATTCCAAAATCAAATAGGAACAAATGTCCATGAGAAGTTTGAGTATTTTCCCAAATTCCTTTGAGTCATTTTTGTCTTTTTTATATTGACTGAAAGTTGTAGTAATTTTTCATTGCCATTTCCGTAATCCAAATCCAAATATCAATCCTGATGCCGAAGAAATTCCAAATAATACAGTTGACGAAGATTGTTATGGCATGGCTACCATTATGTCAACGTACGATTTAGAACATGCCAGGATGAGTATTTATCCAAATCCTTCCAGAGATATAAGTAAATGTTGACGTTGCAGGGAAATTGGAATTTGAAGTGTACCTCTGTGCTTTGAAAGACCAACGTAGTTTGTCCCTTGCATATATCGGATAAGTTGATATTTCTTCTATGGTCACTGGTATATATTTATTGGAAATAAAAGAGCTAACTTCACTGTAAAACCGGAAAGAGAAAGAATATTATGAAACCAGATCCGCTTAAATGAACTTTCTCTAAATAAGGAAGCCGTTTAAAAACATATTGGTAACTACACAGCCATATTTTTGGCAAACAGTTCATCATTATAGACCTGTT
>JBCCVV010000191.1:0-13165 GCA_039194925.1 Bacteroidota bacterium | reverse complement strand
CTGGCATTCATTTATTTATTGTAATAAATCAACTTCTCTTTAAATGATATCGTAATTCATTAATCGCTCAAAACCAATATATAATCGACCTTTATTCATTTACCCAATTGTTTGGTCCAAGACAGTCCTTGGTGATTACTTTATCCTATATTTGTTTTCCATGTAAAAAAGAAAAGGATGATTAAAAAGCATCAGGAAGTTCAGGAATACTATGGCAAAGAGCTGGAAAACTCTGAAGATCTGCAGACAAATGCTTGCTGTACACTCGCCCCTCCCCCAAAACATATAGCCGAAATTATAAGCCAAATCCATGATGAGGTAGTCACTAAATACTATGGTTGTGGGTTGACCATACCCAACAAACTCAAAGGAATGAAGATTCTTGATTTAGGGTCAGGAAGTGGAAGAGATTGTTATATCGCATCGAAACTGGTAGGCCAGGAAGGGCATGTAGTCGGCGTGGATATGACCGAAGAGCAACTTAATGTAGCTAATAAATACATCGACTACCATACTGAAAAATTTGGGTATCGGTATTCAAATGTAAAGTTTACAAAAGGAAATATTGAAAATCTTGATCAATTAAACCTAGAACCGGAAAGCTTCGATATTATCATATCAAATTGTGTAATTAATCTTGCAACTGATAAATCCAAAGTGCTCAGAGATGCTTTCAATTTACTAAAACCAGGTGGAGAAATGTACTTTAGCGATGTATACTGCAATAGACGTATTCCTAGATCCCTCCAGGAAGACAAAGTACTATGGGGAGAATGTTTGAGCGGAGCTATGTACTGGAACGATTTTCACAAGGCTGCTCGTAATGCTGGATTTACTGACCCCAGAACCATGGATAATCGTCCGATTGCAATAGAAAACGAGGAGCTGGAAGCAAAGATTGGTGATCATAAATTCTTTTCTGTGACCTATCGTCTCTTCAAGATTGATGGTTTGGAGGAAGACTGTGAGGATTATGGACAAGCGGTTTGTTATAAAGGTACCATAGATCAGCATCCGCACAGTTTTGACCTTGATGATCACCATAATTTTCAAAAAGGAAAAATCGAGTCGGTTTGTGGAAACACCTATCTTATGTTAAAAGCAACCAGATTTGCGAACGATTTTGATTTCTATGGCACTTTTGATACGCACTATGGAATATTTGAAGGTTGCGGGGGTGCAATGCCCTTCTCAATAGATGACTCCGTAGAAGGAGCAGCTTGTTGCTAAATCAAAAAAGCCATCGTCCTAAACGATGGCTTTTTTGATTATTTTATTTTATAACCGCGACTTTTTTGAAATAGGACGCTTCTTCAGAACGAAGTCGAATAAGATAGGTGCCAGCACTCATTTCACTTACATCCATCGTATAAATTGAAGAATTGAATTGAGCAGATTTGATCAATCTCCCGCCAATATCCAATATATCAATTTTAATTTGATCGGATTCACTATTAATCAATTCAATAGTTAAATCGGATTGCGCTGGATTTGGGTAAATTTTCACATCGGCCAATTCGGCCTCAGTTACAGAATTTGAATTGATGGTAAATGTCTCAGTTACTTCGTATTCACCACATTCATTACTCACGGTCAATTTTACTTCAAACATTCCATTCGTTGTAAACTCGTGGAAAGGGTTTTGCTCCGTACTCGTCGTTCCATCTCCAAATTCCCAGAAATACTCCGTTACATTGGTGCCTTCTGCCATGAAGTCTACCGTATTATCTGCTTGAGCACCGGTAAACGTTGCACTCGGTAATCCAATTACATTGACTACATCGATAAAGTTTTTCGATGACTCGCCATACTGATTGGACACTGTCAATGAAATCGAAAATACACCTCCTACATCGTATATTACAGTGGGACTATCTTCATTCGAAGTGCCAGGATTCGCACCAAAAATGGTCCAGGCCTTTTCATCTGCGTTTGTTGAATTATCCACCAACTGAACCTCATCTCCAGCACATACCGTTATCGGAAAATTATCTAAAAGGGCTTCTGGATATACATTCACTTCGACTTCAACACTCTCCGTATCTGTTCCACAAACGTTTTCTGTTGTTAATTCTACGGTATAGATTCCATTTTCCGGGAAGGTATATTCCAATTCATTTTCATCAATCACAACACCATCTACAGACCATGAAACATCTGCTGCCATTGATCCAATATTTGTAGCGTTGATAACATTGCCATCCAACGTATAATCGATTTCTGCATTGGGTCCGCCTAATACTTCAATATAATCATCAATAACAAGCATATCCGTTCCAGCAGGTGCCGTAACCACTAGCTCAACTTCGTATGTCCCGGGATTAGCGTATTCAACCACTGGGTTCGGATCTGAACTCGTAGAAGGATTTCCACCGGTAAAAGTCCATGCCCATTCTGTTACATTAGAAGAGGATTCATCATTGAACTGGACTGTCAATGGACCACATCCACTTACCGTTTCAGCGCCAATTCCAGCCGTAGGTAAAGCATTTACCATCAACGTTTGCATACTTTCCGTAGTACCGCAGGAATTGGTTGCAGTAAGTTTAACTGTATACATACCCTCAGCATCATAGGTATGTGATGGGCTTTCTTCGGTACTTGTGTTTCCATCACCAAAATCCCATGCATAGGTAGTTCCTTCAACTGTAGTATTCGTGAAATCTACGGTTAGTATATCATCAAAATATTCAAATGAAGTGATCGGGACATCTGTTACAGCGATGTAATTCACCAAAGTAATCGTCTCACTGCTTTCCGGATGACTTACCGTTAATACAACATCGTATTGTCCTGCGGATTCATAGGTAACGGTGGGATTTTCTTCCGTAGATGTCGCTGGTGTTCCACCTTCAAACGTCCAAAACCATTCGGTTACATTCTCGCTGGAAGAGTCTTCAAATCCAACAACCAGATTTGCACATCCGTCTGTAATATCGCTGGAAAAATCTGCTTCGACTGGAGTATAATTATTAATTGTCTGTGTAGTTATATTTGATCCACACTGATTCGTCACTTCCAATATTACGGTATAAATTCCTTCTGCGGCATATTCATGAACAGGGTTAACCTCAGAACTCATATTTCCGTCACCAAAATCCCAAGAATAAACATCTGCATCTAGGGAACCATCAACAAAGGTTACCATCAAACCATCTTCACTATACGTAAATGCAGATATGGGCTCGTCGAAGGCAATTACATAGTCCGGCATGTTTATGGTATTGCTACCATTCGCATTTGTCACGGTAAGTGTAACATCAAACTCTCCAGCAGATGTATAGGTTACCGAAGGATTCTCTTCCGTAGATGTCACCGGATCCCCTCCTTCAAAAACCCACTCAAAAGAATCCGGATTGTTAGTAGATGTATTCTGGAAATCGATTACAAAAGTTGCACAATCCGTGGGTTCCTGAACTGCGTCAAAAGAAGCGATTGGAGCTAAAGAGATACTGACCGTTGAGCTAACGTTGTTTTCTCCACATTCGTTTGTCACTGTTAAAACCACTTCGAAATCTCCATCATTCGCATACGTATGTACCGGATTTTCTTCAGTGGATGAGTTACCATCGCCAAAATCCCATGAATATGTATCTGCACCTTCTGTGAAATTGGTAAATGTGACTTCATCACCATTGATTTCGTAGCTAAAATCAGCAAGTGGGATATCATTCACCTCAATAAAATCTGTTAGCGTTAATATATCATCGCCTGTTTCGTTTATCACAGTAAGTGTTACATCAAAAGAACCTCCATCAGAATAAGTAACCGTTGGATTTTCTTCCGAAGAAATAGCTGGATTTCCTCCTTCAAAACTCCAAAGAAAATCATCGGTGTTGTTTGAAGAGGTAGAGGTAAATTGTACAGTTAATTCGGCACATCCCTCTTCTACATCAGCAATAAATCCCGCTGTGGGCGGATTAGCAATAACGATAATCTCTTCTTTGGAAACGTTTCCACAATCACTAAAAGCGGTAAGTTCAACCACATAAACTCCATCATCCAGGAAATCGTGTACAGGATCTGAAAAGTTAGATGTTATACCATCTCCAAAATCCCAAAAATAGCTCGTAGCATTTTGAGAAAAGTTGAAGAAACTAACGATCGTGCCCGATATACTGTAGCTAAAATCAGGAATTGGACTATCGATAATATTGATAATGCCAAACTGCTCGTCTTCATCCGATCCGGAAGTATTCGTTACGGTTAACGACACATTGAATGAACCACCATTGAGGTAAGAAACCAATGGATTCTCTTCGGTACTAAATGAAGGTATCCCGCCCGGAAATTCCCACGCATAACTTAATGTACCACTTCCGGTAGATTCATTTGTAAATTGTACCAAACCGGGTGTACACTCTTCTATAACATCATATGTAAAGGATGCTGTTGGCGGTCCGGATGAACCTGCACAATCCGATAAGCACCACCTAGAAGCAATATGACTATTAATCGTATTCACGGAAGTAGTCGACCATGTATTTGATCCATTGACCGACGGCGCCATAATGGTATTTCCGGGAGAATCGTGACTGGCATTGAAATTATGGCCCAATTCATGCGCCACCATCATCCTTTTGGTATTAGAATTATTCGTAAAATTCATGAGACAATTGTATCTGCTGCCCGTACAGATCACTCCCAAATATGCGATTCCTACCGTTGATCCGTTGAAATCACGGTCCGTCCATAAAGAACCAACATCATGAACGGCAGCAAATCCCCCCGGCGCCCAACTTCTAAAACTATTAAGTAAGGTTCCCGCATTCGTAGAGGATGTCCAAGGGTCGGTAGCATCACTAGTCGCCGTATATTGGGTAACGATAATCAACTGTAATTCATCTGCAAATTCATCATCATAATTGGTCTGCACGTTATTAGTTACTCCAATAGCATGATCTTCTGTTGCAACTACAGATCCGAATTCCTGAAACATTAAAAAATCATTTGCAATAGCATAATCCACTTCATAGCACTCATCCAGACGAGTTCCTTTTGATTGATTCGCATGATTTGAAATCTCTTTTGTATGATTGTGCACTTTCCTAACTCCACAGGTATATGGAGCCGAAGGTTTTAAGTCATCTGCATTATAAATTACATAAAGGTCTTTGCCTTTTTGACTTTGATCGTAATAATATAAAGGCTCTATGTAATTATACCCAGTCTTATCTTTAATAAATCCGTAGACGAAATTATCATTAAATGTAAGGCTCACCGTCGTATTGTTTCTCCCAACTATTTGACCTTTGGTCGGTATGGCACTTGTACCTTTTACGGTTTCAACTCCTGTTTCTGTTGTATATTGACTGATATAATCGTCAGCAATAAGTCCTGAATTGTGCAATTCAACTCTCCAAACCTCATCGTTTTGTTGTTTTGGAATATCTACTTCAAAGAAATGATTGTTTCTTGAGGTTTGATGCATATTTCTGGAGTCTATGGTTACGATTTTGTAGTCGTAAAACATGGCTTCCAGTTTTTCCTCGGAAACTTTCTGTGCAGAAGCATCAAAAAAGGAACCTGCCAATATTATCATTATAATACAGCTCAGGCTTAAATAGTTACAGCGTTTCATCATTTAGAATAATAAATTAATTTGTTAAAGGACTGAATTTTACAAATGTAAATAATTCCTAATACTATAGTACCAGGATCATATGTTATATGTGCTCAGTGACCTGAATTATGAACTAAATCCATATCATCAGATCATTATCACACCTGTCTTAACTCCTCTCCTCAAGGTCGTTAATCAGTTGAGATAAAATTTTCAAGGGTACTCAAGGGTAATATGCAATTTGACTTCATGATCTGTAATTCAATTTGTTTGGGACACCCATCACAGATTTTTCAAAAGTACTAAACTGTCATTTAAAATTAGAGTTTTCACAAATTTTAAGAGAAAATTTCTAATTAATATGACTTCCATGCTACATTCAAAACTAACTAACGCTTAGTGTATTACAATAAAGAAGGGTTAATGTTTTGTTAGAATTGCATGAAATTCCATCTCAATGATCGCAATTCACGTTTACACCTCCAATACGAAATGGTTAAAAGTTGAAAAATCAGAGAAAACCATTAAGTTTATGCCCTCAATTAAAAAAGTGCGATTTCAATGAAAAAGATATTTGTTCCATTCTTAGTTTTTGTGTTTTTAATTACCCTGATAGATGATGCAGATGCGCAGCGGAGAGGTAAGAAAAAAAGAAGATCAAATGATGATACAGAAGTAAGAAGTAGTCGCGATCGCGATGATGACGATTTCGGAGTTTCCTTTACGGATAAATTAAACTGGGAAATAAAACCAGGAAACATCAACTTTTTCAACAATCAGCTTTCTTTGTCTTTGAAATCAAATGTTGGTTATAAATTCAATAATACTTTTTCCGCTGGTGTAGGAGGTAAATTATTTTACGATTACTTCAACGCCATAGGTCAGAATGATATTAGTGCATTTTCTTATGGTGGGTTGACCTATGTCCGGGCCAAAATATCTCGCGAACTCTATCTACAAGGCGAATATAATATTGTGAGTTTCGGATCCGTCTCAACAATTCCTCAAGAAACGCTTAGTTATCCTACTGCAGGTATTGGATATATGCAGCAAGGTTTTGATTGGAGCTTTGGGGTTGAGTTATTGGCCGTTTTGGATGATTTTGTTAGAGACAAACCGCAAGGTACCATTCTGGAATACTGGATTAATTTTAGTAAAAACTTCTAGAAGAATAAAGAGATATAAAAAAGTCCGGCAGCTCAAGAGAGATGATCTGCCGGACTTTTATGTTTTAGCATGAACTTCAAGTTCTAGAATTCTACGTTTACCCCCAACATAAAATGAATTCCCGCTTGAGGATACAAGAAGTTTTCGGTAACAATGTTGGTTCGACTTAATGCATAGCTGTACGTATACCCATTGGTAGAGTATTTTGCATCCAGTAGGTTATAGAGTATAGCATTCAGTTTCACCCTTCCCAGGAAAGTAGGATCCCAGGTATATCCAACGCGTAAATTACTGTATGTAAAGGCCGGTAAACTTCTGGCATCATTGGAAGTATTATCCAAAAATTGCTTCCCAACATATTTGGTGGATAGTTCGAATTCAAATTCATCATTCAACTTATACATCAACGTATTGGCACCAATTATAGAAGGTGAGAATGAAATATCTGTATTTTCAAATGTATTTACAACTTGGCCATCTTCTACTTCACCAAGATTTTCAATGTACTCATCGACTTTATTCCTGCTTAAAGTGGCATTGATATTCCAAAACCAACGATCCGAAAGTTGGGTGCCAAAAATAAACTCCATTCCCAGTCGAGAGCTTTCACCAACATTTTCGCGTATAAATGCACCAGAATTATTTACATCTCCTCTTAATACCAACTGGTTTTCATAAAGCATGATGTAATTATTCCATTCAAACATAAATCGATTGTGATTCATTCTATATCCAAATTCTATATCGCGTAAAGTCTCATGTTGCGGGATATTGGAAAGATTGGCAATGATATCACCTCGTGTGGGTTCTTTATTCGCTACCGCATATGATGCATACAAATTTATCCTATCGTCAATAAAGTATGTAAGACCAAATTTGGGGTTGAAAAAAGAAAAGTCCAACGATTCGTCCAAAGGTGTCAGGTCATCATCCTCTCCACTTATTGTGTAATCTAATTCCCGTCTTTGAACATCCGCAAATACATTCAAATTACCCCATTTGTAATTTGCCTTAAGATAAATATTGGCATCGGTCTTATCTCCAACTCCTTCATAGTATCGATTCGCCTGATTCACATTTAAGATGCCTTCCGCCGCAACGACCAATCCATAATGGTCTCCTTGATATCTTGAAACGGCTCCACCATATTGAAGGTTGAAATTTGGATTAATGTCCAGTTCCCAATTCAGCAATGCCCCGTAAAAGTCGTTATCCAACCATCTCCTCCGAATCAAATCTCCCGCTTCGATCAAGTTTCCATCTTCATCCGTAACTTCCGGAAGACTGTAGATACCAAATGACTCATCTATTTGATACTCTTCAAAAAATCCAAGCCCTCTTGTGTAGAACGCACTTAGTTTAAATTGAAAAATACTGCTGGGAAAAAGGCTGTAATGCAACTGATAATGATCCTGTTGATAATCATCCACCTGATTTATATAGGTGTAATAATTATACCTTCGATCCGATTCGAAAAGATTTGTGGAGTCTTCAGGAGTTAAATAAAGTGCTCCCACGTTTCGATTGTAATGTGCCAAAATTTCGTCTTCATCTCCATTTACTCTTGATTCGGGAGATCCGTACCAGGACTGATAGGTACGTTCATTGCCAGAAAACGCAATCAACCGAAGACTGGATTGTTCGGTCAAGCGAGCAGCCGTAAAATACCATGAATTAAGATCTGCCGAAGCTCTATCCACATATCCATCCGATTTAATGACCGAATAACGTCCATCTATAGAATACTTGTCGTTGAGTAACCCAGTACCTAAGCTTACCGATAATTTTCGTGTATTGAAACTTCCCAAAGTCGAATTGGCATGAATGTAAGGATTTTGATACAGCTTGTTGGTATTCATACTGATGGTACCTCCAAACGCCGCAGGGCCGTTCGTTGAAGAACCTGCTCCACGCTGAATCTGTACATTGTCCACGGAAGTCATAAAGTCTGGAAGATCTACCCAAAATACATTGTGCGATTCCGCATCGTTAAGAGGCACTCCATTGATCGTTACATTGATACGGGTTGGATCAGTTCCTCGTATTCGAATACCGGTGTATCCAATTCCAGTCCCTGCATCCGATGTCACAACGGCAGAAGGTGTCCATCTCAGTAAAAACGGTACATCTTGTCCCAAATTTTCGTCTTCAAAGTCTTCCTGCTCCAATTCTGTAAATGCAAAAGCCGCATCTTCTTTCAGTCGGGTGGTATTGATCTCCACACCTTCCAGGCTCAGTAAACTTTCGCCTAAATTGATGGTACGCTTCATATCTCTTTCCAGATCGATCTCTTCTACATACGATTTATACCCCACATAGCTGGCTTTCAATGTGTAATACCCTTCTTCAATATCTTCGATCAGAAAGTCACCTTTTTCATCGGTAACTGCGGCATGATAAGTACTGACCAGAAATACAGTAGCTTGCACCAGAGGTTCACCGTTTGCATTTTTTACATTTCCAGAAATCGAAAATTGTGCCCAACCATTTACAACATATGAGGCGAGGACTAAAACAACGAGTGTCTTTTTCATTATTTGTATTGTGCTTGACTAATAACAGTGAGTGCTGAAGAGATACCCCGAAACGGGATCTCTATGATTAAGATCAATAATTCCCTTCTCAGCATTACCTGAGCAGGTTCATTGGGTATAATCTCAGCCATTCTTTCAAACAGCACCCCTAAAACTGGGTCAAAGGTAATTTTTTTTCAGAAATGCAAGTGTTAGAATTGCAATCTTTACTTAAGCACCATTAATAAATTTTAGAAATATCCTCAATTACTGCTCGACGATTTATTTCCAGTGCTTTACCGATGTTAGAATTACATTCGTCGACAAAAGTGGATTTCGCTCCATTTTTGACTGAAATTAGCTGTAAATCATTGAAAGTCAATAAGTAAATTTTAAAATCTAATAATTAATATAACTAACTTTATTTAACAGCTATGAGAAATCTTGAATATCAACCTATCGTCTACAACAACGGAATCTATGGAATCAAATCTAGTCTTAGGCATAGAATCCAAAAGAAGACAATGGAATGTCTAAATAGAAAACGTTCTTACCAAAGAAAGAGAAAATACAGCAAAACAGAATTAATCATAAAACTTAGCTTGGTCATCAGCATTTTATCTTTGATTACAATAATGTGGCTTAGTTAAACAACAACCAACTTATCCCAAATCTGACTTTGTAATCGAATTGAGGATAATTTACAGTCTGATACTGTACTTCATCCTCAAGGAGGTTTACAACATTCTCAAAACGCAGAAAAAATCGAAACGCTTGTATCTTTCCAGTAAAATAAATATCCGTCATTGGATAAAAATCCAAGGTCTGATCGGATTGATAAAAACTTCCAATCACAGGATTAAAGCGAGCACCTTCATACGCGGGAGTCAATCTCACTTCCGCGCCCAATCTGGCAAATAATGCTCTTTTGAATAAGTATCCCTGAATGTGCACATTGTGTTTGCTGTGAAACGTTGGCAAATTGAATACATTATCACTAAAAATCTGAAAGAGCAGATAATTTTCCATCCCCATTTTCCCGATTCTGAATTCATTGCTTAAGGTCAAGGAAGTAGCTGAAAAGATATCCTCCAACTGAGTAGGAATTGCTTCCTGATTATAATAGAGCATATTGGTAATCAGAGACTGAATCACTTTACCTCGAAGTTTGAGCAAAGGAATGTGAAATTCTCCAAAGAAATCACTTCCAATCGGCTTGGTAAAATTATTTTCCCAAAGGTCCAGGCGTAAACCATTGATTACCAAACCACGTTGAGTCAAACTTGGAGTATATCGATAAAATGATGCTCCTCCATTCATCTCTATCCATTTTCCCAAATCGATCTGTAAACTACCTTTTGCAAGAAAATCTCCAGAACCATCCAGCAAACCTAGTTTGGCTTCAGATTGAATTGCCAGCGATTTTGTGATGGGTACATCTCCTTGAAAATCCAAATAGACATTATCAAAACTAGACGATATTCCGGTTTCATCAATCGAATAACGATCATACACAATTCCTCCTCGAATATCCAACCGATCTCCATCTCCCGCGTAGGCATAAAAAGCATTTCCAAATCGATTGATTCTGATATAACTGCGTATACCTCGATCCTCAGTGATGAACTGTCCATAAAACATGCTATCCAGCTCAGTATCTGTTTCGGCATCCGTATATTTATAATACCTCCGATCGTAGGTAAGATCATATCGAAGTAGCAATTGCACCTTGCTCGTTTTGGGCTTATTCAATTGAAAGTAATTGATAAGAGAATATAATTTTTGCTGGTACCGCGTTTGACCATCTTCTATAACGGTAGGTACTGTTAATCGGTCATTGAACTGCGCATCGGTCAACTGCGTAGCGTCTCGTATTCCCCCATTGTGACCTTCTTCGTTGACATTCGAGATCATTGATGCAAAACCCGTCAAGCGCTCATTCAACCCTTTGTAACGCAGAGAGGTACCAAAATTGGTGGTTTTCACAAGTTGATTGGCGTAAAAGCCTTCCTGTCGAATCCTTTGGTAATTTAGGCTGAGACTGGTATTGTCGCTAAAATCTCGAGAGAAATCAGATCGAATTACAAAATTTTGTTGGCCTCCAACAGGAGTAAAAAAGACATCTGAATGAGGTATATTATTCTCAAAAAAGCGAAACTTCTCCAATTCGTAATTATACAAATCGTATTGATTCAGCCCGGAGTTAAAACCAATGTAGGGCTTGGATTCAAACTTCATATTACGCGCAGCCGAACCAGCGTTGCCCAAATTGAGATAGTCTATGTCTCTGCGCTTAGCCGGGTCATACTGATGGAAAAAATTATCGAGTGTGCTGTCTTTATAGTCGTAAAACGTCTTGATATCTGATAGGTAGAAATACTTCAGTATGATGGTATCCGGAAGTCCATCATCTGCATTCGCTTGAAGGCTATCCGGAACAAAGGATGGCGGACCGAATGTTCGAGGTCGCTCCTGCGCATCCAAGGTCAATGCAAAGACCAAGAGGAATAGCCAACCAAGCAAAAAACGAAATGAATATTTCTTTATCATGGATTGTAAAAATAGAAATCAATATTGACAACGCCTTTTCGTCTAATGTCGTATTGGATTCACCTCGTTTTTAGGATGTCCTTAACGCAATGGTGAACTTACCGACAATTCCTTCAAATTACATTAATATACCTCGCTCCGCCACCACTTTTTCTGGCAGTTCTGTCTCTCCCAACATTTCACGAAGATCGATCTCGATAGTTCTGCACAATGCGGTCATTGGTACATCGTTAATGAAATTTTCAAAAGGATCTTCACTGTTGTCACCCACAATTTCCATAGTAACAAAAATCCATGAAATCAATACGCTAAACGGAATGGACACAAAAGCAAAAGAATGCCCCATCTTGGCAAACTCACCCACCAATCCAAATGGCAACAATAGAATAAACATCCAGGTAAATATTTCTGAGAAGTACGCATATTGTCTTGGAAATGGTGTATTTTTGATCCGTTCACATTTTCCCTGCAGATTATAACACTCCTCAAGCATTCGCATCATTTCCATATAACGAAATTCGTCGATAAATTTCTTTTCTTCCTGCATCCTGCGCAACGTCTCTCCTTGCTTGCGTACCAATTGAGTCGCCGGATTTACGAATTGTGCCATTCTGCAATATTCATCGTTGTCCAAAAAAGGCCCAACCTCTTCATCCCAATGTTTTCGTTCAGGTTGTCCCACGGATAAAGAGCGCACCGATTTTTTCAACTTGATACTAAATGAAGATGGTCGCCTTAGTTGTAATCTCAGTGCATTGATCCAGGCAATGTGTCGATAAATTAATTCCTTCTGATACGTTTTGATCTCTTCAGAATGATCACCTTCTGCAAAGTGATTGCTCAAAAAAGAAAGCACATGATTTCCCCATGATCTTGAATAATTGACGATTCCACCCCAAATCTTGCGTGCTTCCCAGAATCGGTCGTAACTGCTGTTGTTTTTAAAGCCCACATAAAATGCCACGGCAATCCCTATGGTACTTAAGGGCAAAAAAGGAATACTAATATTTATATCTTTATGATCATAGTAATGATATGACCAGACCACAATCAAAGCCCAAATAGTAAAAAACAAAAGATTTTTCCACGCGAATTTTATCACAATTGAAGTGTCAATTCTCCTTTTTACATACATGCAACAGACAGATTTTGATGAAAGACACAATGATACTAAGAAGTGATTTAAAAACGTAGTTTAAGATGATTTGTATGTGCTTGATTTTCAAATTGAAACAATTATAGAGGAAGCATAGCCGAAGCTATGTGACGAAATAATTGTGATAAGTTGGAAATCGATGAGATGCAGAGGAATTAATACAATGTTATTAATACTACTTTGAGAGATTAAGGTAAAAAGAGAGAAATATGGATT
>JBCCVV010000190.1:0-13202 GCA_039194925.1 Bacteroidota bacterium | reverse complement strand
TCCCTTCAAGATTAAACACGTAAAATAAAGGCCTTACTGCGCGAATACAATTGTTATCTTATGAAGGCATACCATCAAAAAAGGGAAGCCAAAATTGACTTCCCTTTTATTTTATTTCAACCGAAAGAGCGTTTATTCAGCCATTTCTTCTACTTCTTCAAAATGCTCCATCACTGGCTCTTTCTTTGTGACGATCATGTCTCTGAATCTCTTGTGACCGGTACCTGCAGGAATGTTCTTTCCAACAATAACATTCTCCTTCAATCCAGTTAAGAAATCCACTTTAGCGTTGATCGCTGCAGTACTCAATACTTTGGTCGTCTCCTGGAATGATGCAGCCGAAATCCAACTGTATACACCCAAAGAAGCTCTTGTAATACCTTGAAGAAGAGTTGTTGATGTAGCCGCTACAGCATCTCTTGCCGTTACTGCTTTCATATCATTTCTCTTCAAGTGTGAATTCTCTTCTCTAAGCTCTCTTACGCTTACAAGCTGACCAACTTTCAAATTCGTAGACTCACCATTATCTTCCACAACTTTCTTATCATAGATCCAATCATTTTGTTCCATGAAATCTACTCTCTCTACCGCTTCCCCTTCCAAGAATGAAGTGTCTCCCGGATCAATAATTTGAACCCTTCTCATCATTTGTCTAACAATCACTTCAATGTGCTTGTCATTGATGCTGATACCTTGAGAACGATATACTTCCTGGACACCATTCACCAAATATGATTGTACCGCGAAAGGTCCTCTAATGTTCAAAATATCCAATGGAGAAGTAGCCCCATCTGAGATTTGAGAACCAGCTCTTACGAAGTCTCCTTCCTGTACTAGAATGTGCTTTGACAATCCAACCAGATATTTCTTTCTTTGTCCGGTCTTTTCATCATCAACGAAAATCTCTCTATTACCTCTCTTGATCTTCCCAAATGATATGATACCATCAATCTCCGCAGTTACAGCAGGGTTTGAAGGGTTTCTTGCTTCAAACAATTCGGTTACCCTTGGAAGACCACCGGTAATATCCTGTACACCACTTGCCTTTCTAGGTATTTTAACGATTGTTTGTCCTGGCTTCACATCAGAACCGTCTTCAACAGCGATGTAGGCTCCAACTGGTAAGTTATAACTCTTCAACTCCTCACCGCTTGGACTTACAATCTTAATCGTAGGTATCTTCTTCTTGTTCTTAGATTCTACAATTACCTTTTCGGCATACCCTGTCTGATCGTCTCTTTCAATTCTGAAGGTTACTCCTTCTTCTATCGATTCGTATTGTACGATACCACCATCTTCTGTGATAATCACCGCATTAAATGGATCCCACCGACATACTTCATCTCCTTTTTTGATCTTGTCTCCATCAGAAACAAAAAGTTCAGAACCATAAGGAATGTACAATGTTGAGAAAAGTTTACCCGTCTCTACATCTTTCACTTTAATCTCTCCGGATCTGGATACAACTACATTCTTCTTTTCATCTTTATCCAATACGGTCTTCACGTTATCAAACTCAAGAACACCATCAAACTTGGATTTCAAATCTGATTCTTGCTTGGTAACAGATGCAATACCCCCAACGTGGAAGGTTCTCAATGTCAACTGTGTACCCGGCTCACCAATACTTTGTGCGGCAATAATACCAACCGCATCCCCTATTTCGGCTATTCTACCAGAAGCAAGGTTTTTACCATAGCACTTACGACAAACACCAGACTTGGTTTCACAAGTGAGTACTGAACGTATCGTAACCATCTCAACACCAGCTTCTTCAATTTCAACAGCTTTCTCATGTGAAATGTATTCACCAGCTTCTAATATTACTGAATCGTCTACTGGATTTAATACACTATGCAGTGTAAATCTACCTTCAATTCTAGATCCCAATGTTTCAATAATATTCTCATTCTCCTTAAGAGCTTGAGTGTCAATACCTCTCAATGTATCACAATCATTTTCCATGATGATAACATCTTGAGAAACATCAACCAATCTTCTTGTCAAATATCCTGCATCGGCAGTCTTCAAGGCTGTATCGGCAAGACCTTTTCTCGCACCGTGCGTGGATATAAAGTATTCAAGTACTGATAATCCTTCCAAGAAATTTGAGAGAATTGGGTTTTCAATAATCGCTCCACCAGTATCACCCGATTTTCTTGGTTTTGCCATCAACCCTCTCAATCCGCACAACTGTTTAATTTGTTGTTTAGATCCCCTTGCACCAGAGTCCAACATCATATATACCGAGTTGAATCCTCCTTTATGCTCTGCAAGTTCTTTCATTAGATTGTCAGTAATCTCAGAATCGGCTGTAGTCCAGGTAGCAATAATCTTGTTATAACGCTCATTACCCGTAATAAGACCCATGTTGTAATTCTCCCAAACCTCATCCACTTCGTCCTGTGCTTTTATGAGTGTCTGCTCTTTTACAGTTGGATTGATCAAGTCTCCAAGGTTGAATGATAGACCACCTTTGAATGACCAATAGAATCCCATGTCCTTAATTTTATCAAGGAAGTGTGCCGTAACCGAGAAATCTGTTCTATTAATGATTCCACTAATTACTTTCTTCAAATTCTTCTTCGTCAAAAGCTCATTTACATAAGGTACAGTGTCTGGAACTGCTTCATTGAAAAGTACTCTACCAACAGTAGTATCAATCAATTTAGAAACCATATTTCCTTCCTCATCTTCAACCAGCGCTTTTGTCTTCACTGGAGCATGCAATTCTACCGCACCTTCGCTATAGGCAATAATGGCCTCCTCCGAGGAGTAAAATTTCATGCCAGCTCCTTTAGTCTCCGCATTAGGTGCTGCTTGCTTGGTTAAGTAGTACAGACCCAATACCATATCCTGAGACGGCAATGTTATCGGAGATCCATCTTGTGGGTTTAGCATGTTGTGTGCAGAAAGCATCAACATCTGAGTTTCCAAAATAGAAGCATGGCTCAAAGGAACATGTACCGCCATTTGGTCTCCATCAAAATCCGCGTTGAAGGCACCACAAACAAGAGGGTGCAATTGGATTGCTTTACCTTCTACTAAAGTTGGCTGGAAGGCCTGAATAGACAATCTGTGAAGCGTAGGAGCCCGGTTAAGCATAATTGGATGCCCTTTTAATATATTTTCCAGGATTTCCCAGATCACAGGATCTTTACGGTCCACCAACTTCTTGGCTGATTTTACTGTCTTTACAATTCCTCTTTCAATCAATTTCCTGATAACAAAAGGCTTAAACAATTCTGCTGCCATACCCTTTGGAAGACCACACTCGTGTAATTTAAGTGTAGGACCAACAACGATTACAGATCTACCAGAATAATCTACCCTTTTACCCAAGAGGTTTTGTCTGAATCGACCTTGTTTTCCTTTCAAGATATCCGAAAGAGACTTTAATGCTCTACCCCCTTCCGCTTTTACAGCATTAGATTTTCTTGAATTGTCAAACAACGAATCAACTGCCTCTTGAAGCATTCTTTTCTCATTTCTAAGAATTACCTCCGGTGCTTTGATCTCCAAGAGTCTTTTCAACCTGTTGTTTCGAATGATCACTCTTCTATATAAATCATTCAAATCAGAACTTGCAAATCTACCTCCATCCAATGGAACCAAAGGTCTCAATTCAGGTGGTATAACCGGTAGATATTGAATTACCGCCCACTCTGGTTTATTTTCTATTCTTGATTGACCATCTCTAAAAGCCTCTACCACTCGCAATCTCTTCAATGCCTCAGACTTTCTTTGCTGAGAAGTTTCATTGGCTGCCTGGTGTCTTAAGTCGAATGACAATTGATCCAAATCCAATCTTTCTAATAGTGCTTTTACCGCTTCTGCACCCATAAGAGCTACAAATTTGGTAGGATCTGAATCTTCAAGCATTTGGTTGCCTTCAGGAAGCGTATCCAAAACTTCGAAATATTCTTCTTCAGTAAGAAGATCCATTTTCGCTAATTCACCTTCTTTGGCACCAGGTTGAATCACTACATATCTTTCATAGTAAATGATCGTTTCCAATTTTTTAGAAGAAAGCCCTAAAAGGTATCCAATCTTATTTGGCAATGATTTGAAAAACCAAATGTGAACTACGGGCACTACCAGTTTGATGTGTCCCATTCGCTCTCTTCGCACCTTCTTTTCCGTAACTTCAACACCACATCGGTCACAAACAATACCCTTGTATCGGATTCTTTTATATTTTCCGCAGTAACATTCGTAATCCTTAACGGGTCCGAATATTCGCTCACAGAATAGACCATCTCTTTCCGGCTTATACGATCTATAGTTGATCGTTTCCGGCTTTAATACCTCACCATATGATCTTTCCAGAATATCATCAGGAGAGCATAAACTGATTGTTATGGTATCAAATGGCTTTCTTGTATTAACATTCTTTTTAAATGGCATAATTTCTTATTTATGTTGTTAGCGGAATATTGGCAATGCCTTTATTCCAAAGAATATTCAAAAATTTAGTCAAACTTGACATCAAGAGCTAAACCTCTCAATTCATGCACAAGTACGTTGAAAGATTCAGGGATACTTGGCTCAGGAAGATTTTCTCCCTTAACAATTGCCTCGTACGCCTTTGCTCTACCGATAATATCATCTGATTTTATCGTCAACAGTTCTCTCAATACATTAGACGCTCCATACGCTTCCAATGCCCATACCTCCATCTCACCAAATCTCTGTCCACCAAATTGAGCTTTACCACCTAACGGCTGTTGAGTAATTAACGAGTAAGGCCCGATAGATCTTGCGTGCATCTTATCGTCAACCATGTGAGATAGCTTCAACATGTAGATCACACCGACCGTTGCCTGCTGGTGAAATTTATCCCCAGTCTCTCCATCGTACAAATAGGTTTGACCCAATGATGGCAGATTTGCTTTTTCACATTCCGCATCGATTTCAGCCATACTTGCACCATCGAAGATTGGAGTAGCATATTTAACGCCCATCTTCTTACCTGCCCATCCAAGAACCGTCTCGAAAATCTGACCTAGGTTCATCCTTGATGGTACACCCAATGGATTCAAAACAATATCCACCGGAGTTCCATCTTCCAAGAAAGGCATATCCTCAACCCTTACGATTCTGGATACAATACCCTTATTTCCGTGACGACCCGCAAGCTTATCTCCTACTTTCAGTTTTCTTTTCTTGGCCATGTATACCTTGGCCAATTTAAGAACACCTGCTGGCAGCTCATCTCCAATTGAGATATTAAACTTCTCTCTCTTATACTTTCCAACCTCCTCATTTACTTTGATGTTGTAATTGTGAAGAAGTCTTGCTACAGATTCATTAATATCTTCATCGGTAGTCCATCCAGAATAATCTACCTGAGTATAATCAAGCTCTTTAAGATCCTTTACTGTAAATTTCTTACCCTTTGAGATCAACTCTTCGTTATAGATACTCTTAACTCCCTGAGAAGTTTTTCCTTTAACAAGGATCATTAACTTATCTACAAGAATTGTCTTGAGCTCATTGGTTGCAATTGCATGCTTGTCTTCCAATTTAGAAAGCAATTCTTTTTCTTGAACCTTTTGAAATTTGTCTTTCTTGGCTCTAGCAAACAACTGTTTTCCAATGATTACACCTTTGGTTGATGGTGGCGCTTTTAAAGAAGCATCTTTCACATCACCAGCCTTATCACCGAAGATCGCTCTCAAAAGCTTTTCTTCAGGAGTAGGATCTGACTCTCCTTTTGGAGTAATTTTTCCAATAAGAATATCGCCTTCACTTACCCAAGCTCCAACTCGAATGATACCATTTTCATCCAAATCTTTTGTTGCCTCTTCAGATACATTTGGGATATCATTTGTCAATTCCTCTTCACCTAATTTTGTATCTCGAATATCAATATCAAAATTCTCAATATGCAGAGAAGTGAAAATATCCTCCTTTACAACTCTCTCTGACAATACAATCGCATCTTCAAAGTTGTACCCTTTCCAAGGCATGAAGGCAACCATCAAGTTTTGACCCAATGCCAACTCTCCTTTCTCCGTAGCATAACCATCACAAAGCAATGAACCTTTAGATACTCTCATGCCTTTCGAAACAATCGGTTTCAAATTGATAGAGGTACCTTGATTTGTTCTTCTAAACTTCGTAAGGTTATACGTTTTGGTATTGTCCTCAAAAGAGACTAATTGTTCTTCTTCAGTCCTATCGTATCGTATTACAATTTTACTTGCGTCTACGTATTCTACGACTCCATCTCCCTCCGCATTAATCAACATTCGAGAATCCTCCGCTACTTGTTTCTCAATTCCAGTACCTACGATTGGACTTCTAGGCTTCACCAAAGGAACTGCCTGACGCTGCATGTTTGATCCCATCAAAGCACGGTTTGCGTCATCATTTTCCAGGAACGGAATCAAAGATGCCGACACTCCAACAATTTGGTTTGGTGCTACATCCATATATTCGATGTCTTCTGGTGCCAATACAGGGAAATCACCATGTTCTCTACACTTAATCTTATCGGATAAGAAAGCTCCCGTTTCATCAAAGCCTGCATTAGCCTGAGCGATTTTTTTGAAATCTTCACCTTCCGCAGATAGATATTGAACTCCTCCCTTAAGATCTAGCAAACCATTTTCAACTTTTCGATATGGGGTTTCAAGGAATCCCATTTTATTGACTTTCGCCAATACACAAAGTGTTGAAATCAATCCAATATTGGGTCCTTCAGGAGTCTCAATGGTACATAATCTACCGTAGTGAGAATAGTGAACGTCCCTTACCTCAAAACCCGCTCTCTCTCTTGACAAACCACCAGGCCCCAGAGCAGAAATTCTTCTTTTGTGTGTAATTTCAGAAAGTGGATTCGTCTGATCAAGAAATTGTGACAATTGAGATGTACCGAAGAATGAGTTGATCACTGACGACAATGTTCTTGCATTGATCAAATCAATTGGTGTAAACACCTCATTATCTCTTACATTCATACGCTCACGGATTGTTCTCGCCATTCTTGCAAGTCCCACTCCAAATTGAGCATATAATTGTTCTCCTACTGTTCTGATTCTTCTGTTTGACAAATGATCGATATCATCCAATTCAGCTTTTTGATTTACTAAACTTACCAAGTATTTTACTATGGCAATGATATCTTCTTTGGTCAATACCAGTGTATCGCCACTAGTACCAGAATCAAGCTTTCTATTGATTTTATATCTACCGACTTCTCCTAAGTTGTACCTTTTATCAGAGAAGAACAACTTGTCGATAATACCTCTAGCTGTTTCTTCATCCGGTGGGTCTGTTCCTCTTAGTTGTCGATATATTTGAGTTACCGCTTCAAGCTCTGAACTTGATGGGTCTTTTTGCAATGTATTGTAAATTATGGAGTAATCTTCGTCTAAGTCTTCTTTCTGAAGAATTACTTTTTCTGCATTGGCTTCAAGAATCAACTCGATATTTTCTTCATCAAGAATAACATCTCTCTCAAGAATAATCTCGTTTCTTTCAATGGTTACAAGCTCCCCCGTATCCTCATCTACAAAATCCTCTGTCCATTTCTTCAAAATTCTTGCAGCGAGCTTTCTTCCGACTGCTTTTTTCAAAGACTTTTGATCAACATCAATTTCTTCTGCCAAATCAAAAATATTCAAGATCTCCCTATCCGAATCAAAGCCGATCGCTCTTAATAGTGTAGTAACTGGGAATTTTTTCTTTCTGTCAATGTAGGCATACATTACGGAGTTAATATCCGTTGCAAATTCCATCCATGCCCCTTTAAAAGGAATTACTCTGGCGGAATAGATTTTGCTTCCATTAGGGTGGAAACTCTGGCTAAAGAATACACCAGGTGACCTATGCAACTGAGATACCACAACACGTTCAGCACCATTGATTACAAATGTACCTCTAGGGGTCATATAAGGAATATTCCCTAAGAATACATCCTGCACAATTGTCTGAAAATCCACGTGTTCTTCATCATTGCAGGATAATCTCAATTTAGCTTTGAGAGGAACACTATAGGTCAAACCTCTCTGCATGCACTCTTCGATAGAGTATCGCGGGGGGTCTACGAAATAATCAAGGAATTCCAGTACGAAGATGTTTCTTGCGTCTGTAATTGGAAAATTTTCTTGAAATACCCTAAACAATCCTTCATTCCCCCTATTTTCCGGAGTTGTCTCCAACTGGAAAAATTCTTTAAAGGATTTAAGCTGGATTTCAAGTAGGTCTGGATAATAAGAGTCCAATCTCATTTTACCGAAATTGTGTCTCGTAGCTCCAGTACTGGAAACTAATTCGTTAGATGCCATCCGATATTGCGTTTAAAGAAAGTTACAGACAAATAACTGCTATCTGTCTAAATATGTTTTGCAAAACTATTTTCTCAATCAAAAACAACAATAGGCTTAACCCATGAGACAACATGGATTAAGCCGAAATTTGTTATTTATTATGTGGACTATAAAGTTCCGTCATTAAAGGTTCTCCGGTTTGATTTAGAATTACTTCAATTCTACATCAGCACCAGCACCTTCAAGAGCTGCTTTGATAGATTCAGCTTCCGCTTTGTCTACGCCCTCTTTGATTACAGAAGGAGCACTATCAACTAAATCTTTAGCATCTTTAAGTCCAACACCTAGAAGATTTTTCACTTCTTTCACTACTGCTAATTTAGCAGCACCTGCAGAATTCAACATAATGTCAAAAGAAGTCTTCTCTTCTGCAGCAGCTTCTCCGCCACCGCCTCCACCTGCTGCTACTGCTACTGCAGCTGCTGCTGGTTCGATACCATATTCTTCTTTAAGTATGTCTGCTAGTTCACTTACTTCTTTTACTGTAAGATTTACTAATTGTTCTGCAAATTCTTTTAAGTCTGCCATTTTAAATGGATTTTAAAAATTAAAAATTACAATTCAAAAATTTGAGACAGAACGTTGGAAGCGTTGTTCTTATCTCGAGTGTTTTCTTAACCTCTTTCTTCAAGAGTCTTAAGAATTCCTGCAATCGTGCCACCACTACTTTTAAGAGCACTGATAACATTCTTAGCAGGAGATTGTAACAATCCTATGATATCTCCTACGAGTTCATCTTTTGATTTCAAAGCTGCAAGTGCATCCAATTGGTCATCGCCCAAAAAGATATCGCTGTCTATGTATGCCGCTTTAAGTATAGGTCTCTCAAAATTCTTTCTGAATTCTTTAATAACCTTTGCAGGTGCGTTTCCGGTATCGGCGAAGAAAACGGTAGTAGGTCCTTTTAATGCCTCATACATTCCTTCAAAACTCTCCGCTTTGTCACCTACGGATTCCATAGCCTTTTGGGCTAATGTATTTTTTACAACTTGTACTTCTATACCTTTTTCAAAGCATAATCTTCTAAGCTGTGATACCTGCTCAACTGTCAACGTTGAAGAGTCAGCAAAATAAAAGTATTGGCTATCACCAAACTTCTCTTTCAACTGATCTATTACTTGAGATTTTTCTGATCTTGTCATTTCAGCTATATTTTTAGAAAAAGGTTAGTTAATTGATTTAGTATCTATCTTAATACCCGGACTCATTGTGGAAGCAACAGTCACAGATTTCATATAGGTACCTTTAGCAGAAGCAGGCTTCATCTTTTCGAGTGTTCCCAAAAGTTCTTGGGCATTTTCAGCCAACTTTTCCGGTGTGAATGACACACGTCCAATCGGTGAATGAATAATCCCGTATTTGTCTACTCTAAATGCTATTTTACCACCTTTTACATCAGCAACCGCCGCACCAACATTAGGTGTTACAGTTCCCGTTTTTGGGTTTGGCATCAATCCTCTAGGACCTAAAATTCTACCCACACGACCCACTTTTGCCATCGTGTTGGGCATAGCAATAATTACATCTACATCAGTCCAACCTTGTTGAATCTTAGTAATATATTCATCCAATCCTGCATAATCGGCACCCGCATCTAATGCTTCTTGCTCCTTATCCGGTGTACACAATACCAATACAGTTTTTGATTTACCCGTACCATTAGGTAAAGTTACCGTACCACGGATTGCCTGATCCGCTTTTCTTGGATCCACTCCCAGTCTAATATGAAGATCTACCGAAGCGTCAAATTTTGCTGTATTTACATCTTTGACAACTTTCATAGCTTCATTCATGGGATAAAGCTTATCTGCCTCATATTTGTCAGCAGCAGCTTTTCTCTTTTTGCTTAATTTAGCCATTGTTTAAAATGTTTGAGGTAATAACGATAGTGTATTTCAACTACCTCCCTACCCTATTAATAAATAGTATTCTTTTGTATTAATCTTCTTCCTCTACAGTTTCACCCCAAGGAGGTGTACCACTCATGGTCAATCCCATACTTCTTGCCGTACCAGCAATCATTTTCATAGCTGATTCGATCGTAAATGCATTGAGATCATCCATCTTATCCTCTGCAATAGCCCTAGCCTGATCCCAAGTAACGGAACCAACTTTAACTCTATTTGATTCTGGAGATCCTTTTTTGATTTTTGCAGCTTCCATTAATTGTACAGCAGCTGGAGAAGTTTTGATAATAAAATCAAAAGACTTATCCTTATATACTGTAATAACAACTGGAACAACCTGCCCCTGTTTTTCTTGAGTCTTGGCATTGAATCTCTTGCAAAATTCCATGATATTCAATCCCTTGGCACCAAGAGCAGGACCAACCGGTGGTGATGGATTCGCTTGTCCTCCTCTCACCTGCAACTTTACGTAACCTTCTATTTCCTTTGCCATTTCTTGTTATTGTAACGTTATATTAAAATTGTTATGATCAAAATTTATTCAGAATTCAGGGAAGCTAAGACAGAATACTGAATATCCTTTGAATATATTACTAAGTTTGTTTTTCGACTTGCATAAAGTTAAGTTCGACTTCAGTACCCCGACCAAAAATCTTCACAATAACTTTAAGCTTTTTCTTTTCTTCGTTTACCTCTTTTATATCACCCACGAAATCATTGAACGGCCCATCGATGATTTTCACCGTCTCTCCAACTAAGTATGGCTCTATCATCGCTTCTACCAATTCTTGAGAATCATCAACCTTTCCTAGCATTCTATTCGCCTCAGAGGGCTGCATGGGTATAGGCTTATTTCTTCCTAAGAAGTGAATCACATTCGTCATGTTTGATATGGCCTGAATGATCTCTCCTGAAAACTTGGAAGGAAATGCCTCGACTAAAATATATCCCGGCAAAATGTTTCTCTCAAGAATAACTTTCTTACCGTTTCTGATTTTATAGACTTTCTCAGAAGGAACCAGGATTTGAGTCACATAATCACTCCATCCATTCCTTTGAATTTCCAACTCAATTCTTTCCTTGATCTTTTTCTCTTTACCACTGATCACTCGCAAGGAATACCATCTTTTCTCTTCTGACATGATTCTTATCGTTTTGCTACTTGCCTAATTCGTAAATAGTAGTAAGGGCATTTTTTGACGCAAAATCAAGTAAGAATACCACCAAAGCAAAAATAATGGAAGCTATAATCACCAATCTTGCACTGGCTATTAATTCAGGCACTGTAGGCCAAGTCACATTATGTACAAGTTCGTTATAGCTTTCTTTAACGTACAAGATAAAATCATTCATGTTTCTATTTTTAGAAGACTTATTTCAAAGTCCTTGATAAAAATCCTTTGCAGGGGAGACAGGGCTCGAACCTGCGACCCTCGGTTTTGGAGACCGATGCTCTACCAACTGAGCTACTCCCCTTTAAGCAGAATGCCCAAACATTTTGAACATCTTTTCAACGTATTGCCAGACATATAAAAGTATTCTTTAATACAACCCCTCACAATACGAAAAATTAAGCACCCGTAACGAGTGCTTAATTTATATTTTCAAAGCAACAAATTCTTTAAAAGAATAATATGCTTATTGGATTACTTCAGTATTTCAGTTACCTGACCTGCACCTACTGTTCTACCTCCTTCTCTAATCGCAAATCTAAGTCCTTTTTCCATCGCAATCGGGTTGATAAGTTTTACCTCAAGGGTAACATTATCACCAGGCATTACCATTTCAACATTCCCTGGAAGTGCTACATCTCCGGTAACGTCGGTAGTTCTGAAGTAGAATTGTGGTCTATATCCGTTGAAGAAAGGCGTGTGTCTTCCTCCTTCATCTTTTCCTAGAACGTATACCTCACATTTGAAGTGCATGTGTGGAGTTACTGACTGAGGCTTACAGATAACCATTCCTCTCTTAATCTCATTCTTGTCAATACCTCTCAACAATAATCCTGCATTGTCACCTGCTTCTCCTCTTTCAAGAATCTTTCTAAACATCTCAACTCCTGTTACAGTTGAAGTCAATGGCTTCTCATCTGGAGCCATCATCCCTACGATTTCTACTGGCTCACCAGAATTGATTACACCTCTTTCGATTCTACCCGTAGCAACTGTACCTCTACCCGTGATTGAGAACACATCCTCGATTGGCATAAGGAAATCTTTATCTACATCTCTTACTGGCTCAGGAATATCAGCATCAACAGCATCCATCAAAGATTTGATCTGTGCAGTTGCTTCTGCATCTCCTTCAAGAGCTTTAAGGGCTGATCCTTGAATTACGCTCGCTCCATCACCATCAAACTCATACTGATCAAGAAGTTCTCTTACTTCCATTTCAACAAGTTCTAACATCTCGTCATCATCAACAAGATCAACTTTATTCATAAATACAACAATCTTTGGAACTCCAACCTGACGACAA
Organism: Bacteroidota bacterium; assembly: GCA_039194925.1. Classification (GTDB taxonomy): domain Bacteria; phylum Bacteroidota; class Bacteroidia; order Chitinophagales; family Saprospiraceae; genus CAJXUU01. The sequence goes on along the minus strand of JBCCVV010000190.1, from coordinate 481 downwards.
AGCAAGATGTGCTCTCTTGTTTGTGGCATTGGTCCGTCTGTAGCAGCTACCACAAGAATAGCTCCGTCCATTTGAGCAGCACCCGTTACCATGTTTTTAACGTAATCGGCGTGACCTGGACAGTCAACGTGCGCATAGTGTCTGTTAGCAGTTTCGTACTCTACGTGAGCCGTGTTGATTGTAATACCTCTTTCTTTTTCTTCTGGAGCAGAATCAATCGTATCATAATCCATTTTTTGAGAACCAGTCTCTTCAGAAAGTACATAAGTGATTGCTGCAGTAAGTGTTGTTTTACCATGATCCACGTGGCCGATCGTACCGACATTCACGTGAGGCTTGGTCCGTTGAAAAGTTTCTTTAGCCATTGGATAACTCTTTAGTAAAATTTAAAATTTGTTTAAAAAAATATAATTTGAGCCGATGAAGGGATTTGAACCCCCGACCCCTTCCTTACCATGGAAGTGCTCTACCCCTGAGCTAC
>JBCCVV010000189.1:0-13213 GCA_039194925.1 Bacteroidota bacterium | reverse complement strand
TCGTATTCCATCACTTCACAACCTGATAATTTCTATCGCCTAAAGGTTAACTCTTTTAAATCCCTAATTCGCGAGTTACAACGGCCTAATGCGACCAGATATACCATTTATTTTAATGAAAACAGGGAGGCCCTTATACTTGTACAAAAATAAAATCATGAAAACATATCATATTGTCCTTAGTATGCTCTTCATATTCATACAGGGATGCAAGTCACAACCGGATGGTGCCGAGATTACTCAGAAATCAGATTTAGACTGGAAAAACATCGAAACTCAAATTGACGAGCTTGTTCAGCAATACCAATCATTGGATATATTCTCCGGTGTAATTCTCATCACTGATCATAGCCAAACCAGATACCACAAAGCCTTTGGCCTTGCTGATAGAGAAAAGGCTATTAAAAACACATTGGATACCAAGTTTGATATAGGCTCAATGAACAAAACATTCACGCAGATGGTGATTTTAAAGTTGGTGGAGAATGGGAAACTACATCTTGATGATCTTATTGGAAATTATCTCGATGGGATCGACCCTGTAGCTGCAAAAAAAGCAACCATCAATGATTTATTGCATCATACATCGGGTTATGGAGATTACCTGACCTATGAATATGACGATCTTCCTGCCAAAGAAAAAACATATGAAAAAACTCTGGCACGAGTGAAAGCCATGCCTTTGGAATTCGAACCCGGTACGGATCAAGTCTATAGTAATATAGGCTATATCTTACTTGGAAGTATCATAGAAAATATAACGGGCAATTCTTATTTTCAGAACGTGCAGCAAATAATCTTGGACCCGCTTGAACTGAAAAATACTTCAATGAATCCTAAAGGGGATACGGAACAAATGGCTATAGGATACTATCGCACTGTAGACGATCAAATTGTATCCAACGATAATTTCATTGAGTATCCTAAACCAGACGGTGGTTTTCGTTCTACCGCTTCTGACATTGTGAAATTTTACAATGAATTTCACTATGGTAGTAAAATCCTAAAGCGCGAAACCAAAATGAAAGATGATTTTTTCAGCGCTATTCAAGCCCATAACAATTCTGGTGCAGCCATACCCCATGCCGGAGGGTATCCCGGTGCGAATACAGCTAAATATGAAATACTAAGAGATAAAATCAGCATTCTTGTGTTTGCAAATATGGACGAACCTGTTGCCGAACTGCTGGGAGCGGGCATCCTTGCCATCGTCCGAAATCAAGAACCGAAATCACCATCATATCCAGCTGTTCCGAATATCTGCAATCACTATAAGAAACACGGCATTGAGTACATCAAGGTTAATTTTGAAGCGCTGACGCAGAATTTTCACCCGACAGACCCCAGAGGCATCATACTCAATCAGGTAGGCTATTATTATCTCAATGAATTGAAATCGGTAGAGGATGCCCTTAAGATTTTTGCGTTGAATACGGAGTTCTTTGGAGACGAGGACCCCAATGTGTGGGACAGTCTGGGTGAGGCATATTATCATAAAGGAGAAAAGAAAAGTGCATTAAAAGCATACAATCGTGCCATATCTATAGATCCAGAATTTCCGCCATCATTAGAAATGATACGAAAAATAAAAAGCGAAATGTAAGCACGGAAGTATATAGACTAGTGTACGATAAAATGTATCGGAGAGCAGAATAAAAACAAGTCACAAACCCTGCTTTATTGAGGTAATGAATGAGAGATATTATAAATGTCCTCTTATCGATTTATTGAATTGCACATACTATTGTTTTTACTCCCAAAAATATTCTGGTTGAAATACACCTAATTTGCGAGTTGCCTAATCTATACTATATCATTTATCCTATTTATCCAAAACAGTACTATGACTACTAAAAAACACATATTTCTCCTTTTTCTCCTGCTCTTAACCGTTAAGATTCAGGCACAAGACAACCTTCTTCAATCGATTACTACACTGAATCATGAATACGGCATCGCATTCATCACCGAAAATATGGCTTGTTTTACCCGTAATGATGGGGATAAAAAACTCATGCTCATTTCGCGAAATAATGGAATATGGGGTACTCCAACTGTGGCACCATTTTCCGGAGAATGGCAAGATGAATACCCCACCTTTGACCCTAAGAGAAAGAGACTTTACTTTGCATCAAACAGACCTGTCTCATCTAACGGCTTCGCACAACAAAAAAATGATATTTGGTACGTTTCCTATGAAAATGAATCTTTTACTTCGCCCATTCATCTAAAAAACCAGTTCAGTACGAAAGGAATTGACAGTGGTGCTTTTGGCGATGGTGATTGGGTCTATTTTCATTCGGATCGTAGCGGGGCAGGCTTCAACGACGTGGATATCTACAAAGGGAATGTGCAAAGCGGAGCAATTGAAAAGCTTGATATAAGTTCTCCTGTGGTAGATGGTGAGCCTCATATCTTTGGTAATCCCAAGACCATGATTTTCATGAGTAGCGGATATGGTGCAGGGGATAATTCGGATATTTTTATCACTCAACTCAACAATGGCAGCTGGTCTACTCCAATATCCGTAGACGATGAAGGGTTGGTCAATACATCGGCATGGGAATATTCTCCTGGGATGTCCCCCGATGGTCAAACACTCTATTTCACTAGAGGTGTTGAGGGTCAGGTCAACATTTATGGAGTCGAGGTAAAAGATTTATCCAGTGCTGCCATTTTTCAATCCGCAGTAAAACACAATTCCGACAAAACTACGACAGCCTCTTCTCAAGCCATATTCGAAAAAGATTCAATACACATCCATCGTGCATGTACCAATTATATAGAAGGTTTTTATGAAGGGGATGAGCAAAAGTTACGACAATGTTTGGATGAACGGTTGTATAAATATGGATACTGGAAAAGCAAAGGAAACTATTCCGGCAGTCAAATGACTTTTGAACAAGCCCTAAAATTTGCCAATGATGTAAAGAGAGATAAAAAGTTTGCCAGTGAAAATGCCATTCGAAAGATTGAAATCCTGGATCAATTAAGTCATATTGGTTGTGCCAAGATCACTGCATGGTGGGGAGTTGATTATGCGCTTTTATCAAAGAAAGAGGACCGCTGGATAATCGAACAAATACTGTGGCAAGGACCGCTTAAAGAGATTGGAGAGAATTGAAGTGATTGAATTGTTGAATTGTTGAATTGTTGAATTGTTGAATTGTTGAGTTGTTGAATTGTTGAGTTGTTGAGTTGACCAGTGGCTTAGTAGATCAGTTGTTTAGTTATTTGAGGGAGGAATCTTTTTATTTCTTTAATCCATTGGTTAACAACTAATTAAATTAAATGCACAAGAAACTACACAGCCAGAATAATATTTCAAATAAAAAGTCTATCGGGCTTTAACATTTCTTGTACAGGATTGCAATTCTGGACTAGAAATAAGATGGAAATTCATTTTAGCGGCATTTTATACTTCCGCTAAAGCTTCAGCGATACGCAGATGGTCTAAAATGAATACAAACATCACGACGATAGGATCAAACATATGGCTGTGTAGTTACAGCATAAGAATCAAAAGTTTGACTGCTTAATCTATTTAACAGGGCGTAATTCTGAAAGTCATTTTTCCATTGCACCCTCGAGCTAGTCAAGTGGTGAAATGCTTAAGGGCAGATCATTTGGATCACTGTAGAGAGATCTATATGTTTATAATCATTACAAATTGAAATGCACCTCTTTATTGAGAATCAAAACATTTCCTAACTCAAAACAGACATGAAAGGATTATATCTTCTTGTTTTACTTTCGGTATTCCTTATCCAGGACATCAATGCTCAAGAAGGGAAACTACAGAACTTAGATTTCTTAATTGGAACATGGGAAACACGGGAAGAAATAGCTGACAAAGGGTGGTGGGAAACCTCAACACGCGAAATAGAATACACTTTAGGAGGAAATTACATTCGACTCAATGCAAAATCGATCGATTCGAATGGCAGAGAAAGAGAATACAGTTGGTTCATCAATTACAATAAAAATACGGAGCAATTTGAGATGATCTCCATGTTCAGCAATTGGTACAAGACTCAATTTGATGTATTGACATGGAATGAGGAAGATCGAACATTAGTTATTCAACACAAGGAGGGAATGGACGAAGAATATCATGAAAGGTACGGAGAAATGACTTTTTCGGAAGACTTCAAAAATTATACCTGGAAAGGAGAAAACAGGTATGGTGATCCCAATGATCTCGGGATTTGGAGATACGTTGAAACCGGTCAGAAAATAGGAAATTGAAAAAGAACTGTCCAGAGCAAAGTCGAAGGATTGAAAAGATTGAAGAGATTGAAAAATTGAAGAGACTGGGTGGAGCTCTCGTGAATAGAGTTTAGGAATTAAGAAGGCACCAGAGTGTCATCCGAAATAGAATGGAATCCTCAACACATACAGGATATAGTGAAAAGCAAACTCCAGTTAATTTACTCAGTGGCAATCTTTTTCAAAATACTCACCCCTGAACGCTCGATATAGCTCGCTTGCCATTCACCATCAACAATCTTGAAGTCTATTTGGTCTCCTCTCGCTCTCATATAAAAACTACTGTTATCCAGAGGGGAAAGCAAATATCCCACGTCTCCTCTGCCTCTCCACAAAAACCTCAAATCACCATCCATTACCTTTAAGTCAAAAAATTTACCATTCTCAAATTCGTATCTCCCGGTAAATTTTTCCAGAGCAGACTCTTCCAATTCAATATACTTCCTCTTTTCAGGAAGGTCATACGCTTTGTCAAAGTAGATTGCCGCCAAATCATATTTCATCCGATGAAATACTCCAGAATTGATATTTCCTAAAAATATGATGGTTACCTTATCATCCGGATACGTCGAAAAATATGCAACCGAACCTGGTGAAGCCCCGTCATGATCATACTTTCTTTTCTCAAATCGAGGCCATATCCCCCAACCCAACCCATATTCATTTTCATCAACTTCGGTCAACATTAAATTTCGTGTTTCCTCTGTCAACAATTTATCTGAATAAATGGCTTTTTCCAGTTTTAGCATATCCAGTACGGTCGAATGTACCGCACCACTTCCGACTTTGATTGAATTATTATAAAAACCCACTGGTTTCAAATCATAAGCATTATTCGCCGGATCGTACCCAATTGCACGATTTTTGACAATTTCATCGTATTTGTACATGCCTGTATTTTCCATTTGCAATGGAAGAAATACATTTTCCCGCATATACACCTCATAGGATTGACTACTGACCAATTCTATCAAATACGCCAATAAAACATAATTTGAATTGCTATATCCATACTTGCTTCCAGGTGCAAATAGCAGTTCTTCGGATTTAAACCAATCTACTACTTCGGCCAATGAGTTCTCACGTTTTGCATAAATTCCATAATCTGAAAAACGATTATACGATGGGATTCCTGAAGTTTGTGCCAGGAGATTTTTAACCGTAATTTCATCCCCTCTGGGATAGTCATCTATGTATTGGGCAATGGTGTGATCAATGTTTATTTTTCCCCGTTGATGAAGAATCATCACACCCAAAGCAGTAAGAGGCTTATTCAAAGATCCCATATGGTAGACACTTTCTACTGTATTCTCAACACCATGTTCAAGATCAGCGAAACCATATCCTTTTGCCATTTCGATTTCTCCATTTTTCGCGAAAAGAACCGACCCATAAAAGTCCGTAGCTTCCACCAAAGGTTGCAGGTAATCATCAACTTTTTGCTCTAAACTTTGAGCATTTGAAAAATATGAACCCAGGAATAATAGCAGTGGCAATAAAAATTTAATACACATAGTCGTAGCAATTGTTTCTTTGTCTTAAAGTCGTTTTCAATTTAAAATGGATGCATATGAAGAACCTGCTTTACACAGAAGTCGGCTAACAGCGCCGTTTTTACGTAAGATTTCTAAAATTCCATATCCGAAATCCAGCTCATCCCCGACAAAAAAACCAATCAATCCAGCAGTATAAAATATATGTTACGAAATGCCTTTGATCGCCGTTCTACATACCATTTTTGAGATTTCACAGGAATTGAAAATAAGGATTGGTAAATAAAATCGAGTATGTGTAATTGCTAATTTTAAAAAGAGAAGTTCCTAAACCATTACCAATGCTCTAGACTTTTGGATAATGGGGTTGAGTAGGCAATTGATTAATACAACAGTCCCGAATTAATTTTGTCATTATCCCTTATCCTGTCTAGAAGGCAGTAAAGCGCTTTTCGGAATTTGGAAATACAATTTTAATCCTCTCAAATCTTTAAGATCTTTTCGCTCACACCAAAAACCTCAGAGCAAATCAAGGACATTTCAAGTATATATCATCAATCACTCTGAGGTCAATAACTCAAAACTCACTCTTATCAACGTTTCTCCCAGAATTCAGGTTCCTTCGCAAGATTCCCCAGCTTCATAAGGCCTTGCTCAACAACTGAACAACTCTGCCACTAAACAACTCAATAACTCAATAACTCAATAACTCAACAAAACCCTCCCGTAATTTCTTCGTTTTCCTCGCAATAACTAGCTTTGCGCCTTCTAAAGAAAAAAAACACTATATGCCAGATTTTGAGAAGTATTTCAGCCTGGAAATAAACTTTGGTGCATTCATACTTAACTTGCTGATTACCGCCATAATAGCTTACTTGATCAAATTATTCTACATCAAATATGGGCGGGCAATTTCTGATCGAAGAAAGTTTTCCAACAATTTTATTCCATTGGCAATAGGCACATTACTAATTATTACTGTAATCAAATCCTCTGTAGCATTGTCGCTGGGACTTGTAGGAGCATTGTCCATCGTACGTTTTCGATCCGCTATAAAAGATCCAGAAGAACTCACAATGTTGTTTCTAATCATTGGATTTGGACTGATGGGAGGTGCAGACAAACCCGTGTTGTCGCTCATTAGCTTTGCCCTGGTATTGCCCATCTTCTACTTTAATTCCCTGATGTCAAAAAACAAAGGAACCGTTACCAATAAGGCTTTTTTGAATGTAAGTACTAAAAATAAAGATGTCTCGGCAATCACCGCATCCATCGAGCCTCATACTTCTTATCTCGAAATCAAACGCGTCGATAGTGTCAATGAAGGAATCAACGCTAGCTTCTATTGCACGATAGACGGTCCTGATCAACTACAAAAAATCATCAATGCCGTAAATGCGAAAGACCCGGAAGCAAGCTTTTCATTTGTAGAGCAGCCCGATCTCTTGCTATGATAATCAAAGGCAAAAAAGAAAAGAATATCGCCCCTCTTTTGATGAAGATCCTATTTGCGATCTTGATTTTAACGGGCTCGGTTTTCTTTACAAAAAGTCTTTTAACACAACCCGCCGAGAAAAACTCTGAAGTCATTTTTTGTGATGCAGAAACTACAGTAGAAGATAAATTTGTGGCCAACGACCTTTTATTCAACAACGCACATACACAATCTTCGGAAAAAAGTTACTCCGGTGATTATTCGTCTTACGTCGATAGTAAAAACAAGTACGGAATTGGATATACCCTCCAAAATCCTGAGAAAAATGTGCGGTACATCGTCTCTGTCCGAAGACATTCCGCAAACGGTAACAAATCGGCTCTGGTTATTCAAGGAAAACCGGCAAAAGGATTTTACAAACAAGCTACTACCTCAAAATCCGTTGATGAAAATGGATGGGAATTGCTTATTGTCGATATGATGTTTCCAGATACCGCCGAAATAACGGAGCTTACAGTGTATGCCTACTGCATGCAAAAAGGTGGTGAGTCTTATTTCGATGATCTGCAAATCGAAATTGTAAGAAGCAATGACAATGGTTTGAACGAACTGGATGAATTACATCTCTATTTGGACAATCAGGGAATGCGCAAGATCAATGAGAAACGAAAAGAGGCGTTAAAGAAAGGAATCCTTCAAAGTGAAGATGATGATTGGGTCAAAGCCAAGCTTACTGAAAATGACGAATTATCTACAGACGTAGATGTACGATTAAAGGGGGACTGGACAGATCATTTAAAAGGTGAATATTGGTCGTATCGTATCAAAATGCCTACGGACAAATCCTGGAAACGCATGCAAACGTTTTCATTGCAAGATCCCGAAACCCGATCATATCTGGATGAATGGATTTATCACAAGGCATTGGAAAAAGAAGATATCATTACGCCCCGTTACGGATTTATGAAATTCTCTCAAAATAATCAAGACCCCGTGCTCTATGCCTATGAAGAGCATTTCAACAAACAAATTGCGGAATACAAAAATCGTAGAGAAGGAGTAATTGTAAAATTCACAGAGGATTATCTCTGGAATATGAGATTGCGGAATAAAGATATCCACAATAAGGACATTCATCAAAATGTAATCCATAACGCCGATATCCTTCCCTTTAAAGTCAATAAAACCATTAAGAATCCGAAGCTACTGGAACAATTTGAGCGAGCACAAAACCTTATGGATGCCTATCGCAACAGAACAGCTCCTGCACATGAGGTCTTTGATATGGAACTTTTGGCAAAATACTATGCGATCACGGATGTCCTGGATGCCAACCATAGCGCCATATGGCATAATTTGCGATTTTACTACAATCCCATCACCCTGAAACTTGAGCCCATTGGATTCGACGGATATACTCAGGACGGTCACTTCAGATTATACGCAAAACTGTTTTTTGGCGAATTCATGAGCAGCGCAGATCAAGACGAATGGAATATCTTTTACAAGTACATCTTTAGAAATGAGGAATTTATTCGCTTCTATGTTCCAGCAATGATGCGCTACTCATCCGACGAATTCATTAGCAGCTTATTGGAAGAAAATGATGAGGAATTATTCAAGCTGGAAACCCTTATTCGAAGAAGTACAAAACCAGATTATGAATTCGACACGGATAAAATTGTCAAAAGAGCACGACTCATACGTAAAAACATTACTCCTTTCAATGAAAACTCGCTCAAGGTATTTCGGGAAAAAGATAAAAACGGAGTGGTAAAAACATACGCATCCAATTATCACAGCATGCCGCTGGAGATACTAGGAAGCCAAAATGGTAAAAAATGGCAAGCCATAAGTCAGGGTGAGACTATCCTCTTACGAAGCAATGGAAGGAAAGCGGCACCAACTTTTACAACGATTGAAGTAGATCCATCGGATAAATATGTTTTCTTCAGATTGCCAGAGACAGACGAGATCTATTACACCTCGATCAAGGATTGGAATCGACCGGAAAGGGTTTTCATCAGCAATAAGGCAAATTCTGAATTGATGATTCCTTTGCCCGAAGGAGCCTTTTCTGTTGGAGATAGTCTGGTAACTATACATGCAGGGAATCACGCCATTAACCAACCGATGATCATACCAAAAGGATATTCGCTAAGATTGGAAGGAGGAGTTACTATGGACATTACGAATAAAGCGTATCTGCTTGTCTATGGGGCTTTATTTGCCACCGGAAGCAAGGATAGCCCTATTTTCATTACTTCGAGTGACCAATCTGCACAGGGCATAACTTTTCTAAAGGCAGATAAAAAATCTGTCTTGAATTATATGTCCGTCACTGATTTAAACACCTTGGAAGAAGACGATTGGCAACTCACAGGAGCAGTTACATTTTACGAATCGGATGTAGAAATGACCAATGTTACCATTTCAAACAATCACTGCGAAGATGCTCTGAATATTATCCGTTCTTCATTTACCATAAAAGAATTGAACATCAACAATACATTTGCCGATGGTTTTGACTGTGATTTCTGTAACGGAAAATTGTTTGATTCTTATTTTCACACTACCGGGAATGATGGCGTCGATTTCTCTGGAAGCTATATCGAAATCAATGATACACGATTGGAAACCATTGGTGATAAGGGAATAAGTGCCGGGGAACAAGCAACACTGATCGTGAGTGATGTTCATATCGAAGGAGCAACGATTGGTGTAGCGTCAAAAGATCTATCCAAGGTAAAAATCACGCGTGTGCATTTACAGGATTGTCAGGAAGGATTTGCTGCATACCGAAAAAAGCCTGAATTCGGAGGGGGAACCATCAATGTAAAAAGTTTCACGTCAGACGGCGTAAAAAATCTTACCACCAGCGACCCTGAATCCAAAATCAACATGCCAAAGTAAATCCCATGACAGAAACTTCGGTAAAAACAATGCGTTATGAGATTAAATATGCGGTGGACGTCCTGGACGAGGCATCCGTCACTGCCAGCCTCTTGATGCATCCTGCTTCGTTCAGAAAAGCATATCCTGATCGAAAAGTTAATAATATTTATCTGGACACCTCTTCTTTTCATTGTTTTCATCAAAACATTGAAGGTCAACCCAGACGTAAAAAAATGCGCTTGCGCTGGTATGGCAATCATGACCTGCCCACCCAAAAATCTACATTGGAAATAAAAAATAAAGATGCCGAATTAGGATGGAAAGATTCATTCCCCATTAATGGTTCGACCATCACAGATTCGACATCTCTACTAAAAGAAATAACAAATACAGCACACTATCAAGGCAATTTGATCCCCACCTTGCATAATAGCTACCACCGAGCGTATTACATATCTCAAAACGGAATCTTTCGAATAACATTGGACACCCATCAATCCTTTCGAATTCCATTTACCCAAATGAAAGCCCTTCCCATGACCCGTTATCCAATAATTGTTGAGCTCAAATACGATCAAGCTCATTCCGAAAAGGCCAAGGATATAACCGATTACCTAGCCTTTAGACAGACCAAAAACAGCAAATACACCGTTGGGATTCAAGACTTGTATCTGTAGTCGATTCAGTAAGCGAAAATCGCTTCGAAGTGGGAATGGTTCAGCTGCCCACAGTAATAAATACCTGATTCTAAACCTACTTTGAGGCATTTCTAATTTATCAGCTAAATCCAAGAAGGATTGCACACCATTCACAATTTTAATCGTATCATTCGACCAATGCTGGCAACCTTTGCGAACCCTTGGTGTACGTTGCGTTGAAAGTCAACATTATGTTAGGGTTGAAGTTCCAGTTCTTGAAAAAAGCGTTAAACCACCCTCATATTTTAGCAATGGACTGCCCTATTTAATCGTCTGTATTTTTCTGGTCAATCTTTATGGGGCACTTGGCACTTGGTTTACAATCCGATTCATAATCCAATGCAACGCCGCAAAATTTACCCTTACCTCCCGGAAGACATAGAATCCACTTACAATAACAATTGATCACCACAGCATCGCTTTCAATACCCATATCTTTCCGACTTGGATAATACTCCTTGGAAGCCATTTCTTCGGAGGCACTTATGCGATGTGCGATTACCATTTGATCTTTTTTACCATAAGCTACGAAATAATATTCTTCACTCGCATCGAGATGAACGTCAACGCGCATGATGTCATCAAACTCATGAGAGTAAACATCCAAGAGGTTCGATTTCAATTGATTCGAACTCGTTTTGTTGACAAATTCGCTCTTGAACTCCTTGTCTAATACCTTCTCATAATTGGGTTCAGTAATAAAGGTAAACGCAAGTAAACATGCAATAATTAATAAATTGCAAAGAATAATAAGTGTTCTTTTCATAACAGGAGAATTTAGTACTTGAAGAATAAAAATGATCTTAACTCAAGGGTATTAACACCGCGTATACCGATGGGACTGTTCTTCAAATTACTAAAAAAAATTGAAAGTACGAAATGGACGAATAGGATGACTGATCATAAAATAGTAAAACCAAGGTTAACCATTGCGTTAAAATTAGTTTGTGGTAAGCAGTAAATCTATTAGTTCTGATGCTTTCAATTTATATGTAGAACCTTGATCCGATTGGATTTCTTGCAGGATCAAAAGCGCTGAATTCTGATCCTCTAAAGCCAAATAACTCAATGCCAAATACCACTTCGCTTGTTTGACAAAAAGATCGGTTTCATTGTCGATCACTTGCTGGAACAGTTGACGTGCGGCCTGATAATTGCCAAGAGCAAATTGAGCATTTCCTTCATAAAACAGATAGGCCATATTTTCCGGGTGTGCCGTCGACAATAATTTAAAATCGGCCGATGCCGACTCAAATTTTCCAGATTCATACCGCTGAAATGCCGACTCAATTATACCTTGGATATTCGACTCTCCTCTAAAGGTATTGTAGGCCGGGTAAGGTTCGAAATAGTCTGCCACCAGAGCAGCCGGAGTGTTTTCAGCCACATTATTTTTTTGTAAGAATAAGAACGCAAGAGTCAAAACAAAAACGATTACTGCAGCATACATAAAAATCGATTTTAGATTCGAATTCTTTTTTGCATCCGAAGATTTTCTTCCCCGAGGATATAAAACCTCTTCAATAACGGCATTCACTTCATCGTAGCCAGGATCTGAAATGGCTTGTTGGACTTCCAGTTGAAAATCAAATTCCCGCTTAAGCTTACTATTATTTTCAAGCTCTTTCAAAAAAGATTGACGTTCTTCGGCATTCATTGCGTTATCGAAGTACGCATCTATGCGATCACTATATTGAGGGTTGCTATTGACCATTTAATTCTTTGAATCGTTTATCCTTCATCATCAACTCCATCAATTGCTTCTTACAAAAGTATTTTTTCTTTTTGGCATAATTTGCGCTCCCAAGCCCCAGCTTCTCACTAATTTCACTAAAGTTATACTTTTCAAAGAAGAGTTTCAAAATTTTCTGACATGGCTCTTTTAATAGATTAAACTTTTCTTTGTAAAACTGCCAGCGTTCTCTTTTCGCAATTGATTCCTCGATTTCTACAGTCAGGTCCAAATTTGATTCCATTGTATTTGTACGTAGTTCTATTTTCTTTTTTCTTAATTTTTTGAGCCAAAGATTACGGCAAACGGCATATAGAAACGTATAAAAACTACAATCCAGCTGTTTTAAATCTTCATTTTTGGACTTCACATATACGGTCATCAATGCATCCTGAAATACATCTTTTGCCTCTTCCAAGCTTCCGTTATTCTTTTTGACAAAAGATTCGATTTTACCAAAATACTTTTCATAAATCTGTTGAATTACCTCTCTGTCGCCATTGGAAACACCCTCAAAAAACTGATCTTTTGTTGGAGTCAATGGATTTTTTCGCATCTGAATTCGGTATTAGGATCTCCTCCTGGAGGATTGCTTTAAGCACTAAACATACCGATATTTGATTAATATTGATATTATTTTTTGATTTTATAAACTACTTCCATTTGAACTGTAAAGGAGTTAATAGAATGG
>JBCCVV010000188.1:0-13292 GCA_039194925.1 Bacteroidota bacterium | reverse complement strand
TCAGTTTCGATAAAGAATTTTATTGTGTGGAAGCCCACGGGAAGGAAATCGCTTGTAACGGTTTGATTTTTAACAATGTGCATCGAGCATCTGGAGTTTCTGTTGAGGCTTCGGAAATCAATACATTTCGATCTTTAATTGAGAGTATTATTTCAGAGTTAAAGAATCCCGGCAACGCACATCGTGATATGATCGAGACCTATTTGAGAATGTTTTTGATTCATACGCTTAGGCTTTTGGATGTGCAGGAACTAAAAAAGGGAGCGGAATCTCATCAAAAAAATAAATTGGTGCAAGATTTCATTTCTGCGGTTGATAAAAATTTTAGAACAAAACATTCTGTAAGCGATTATGCGGCTGAATTATTCATCACTCCAAAATCTCTGGCCAAAAAACTGAAAGCATTAGGATATCCCACTTCTACGGAAATTATTCAAGAGCGGATTCTCCTGGAAGCTAAGCGTTCGTTGAAATTTTCACAAGAAAGTATTAAAGAAATAGCATTTGACTTGGGGTTTGATGATCCTGCCTATTTTTCCAGATTGTTTTCCAAAAAAGAGGGGATGACTCCACTTGAATATCGCAAAAGTCAATAAATCTTTCTATCGGTTATGGATAAGATCAATCTCATTGTATAGTTCCTGACCTTCAAATTCCAATATTGACAGATGCTTTGTTGTATTATTTGGATCCAGAGGTGTCCAATGTTTTGGGTAACGGATGACTATCGTATTGCCGATCAATTTTTTCTGTAACTCCTTCAAAACAAGACCTTGCTCTAAACCGCGATTGATGTAATAACGTGTTTTACTATCTTCAAGTTTGAAGACTACATCGTGCTCACCGGCTTCGTATATTCCTATTACCTTTCCCTTTGCAACAAGACAATCATCTGGATTTTCTGGTATATGGACAGGTCTTAAAACAAGGGCAAAAAGGGCGATAAAGAACAAACCCAAAGCGGGAAGGATGTATTTCATTTTGTAGAAATTAGATCGTTTTAACATTTAACCCAATAAACCAGAAAATATTGTGAGTTGTTAAATCAACTCTGAAATACACCGATTGTACTTAACTACTTTTTTATTGCTCTCTAATTAAATTAGATTTCGCCTACAACAGATTCGTTCACATTAATGATATGGTCCCCGACTTTTTCTAAAGAGGAATACACATTGTTATAAATCATGGCAGATCTCACATTGTATTCCGGATGTCCCAGGTTGCTGAGATTTTCCTCTTTCAATTTATTGCGAAGGTCATTAATAGACTTTTCAATTTTCAGGGCATTCTCAATGCTTACTTTATTGTAGTTGTTGGTATTCAAATTTTTAACCATTTCCTTGAATCCTTCATTCACCAAATCAATCATCTGATTTAGATTTGATCGTTGCTCTGGAGTGAAATAGTTTTTATTCTCAATCTTTTGTTCCAACGTCCTTGAAATTTGGTAGTAGATGTCTCCAATTCGTTCCAGGTCGTTACAAATATTCAATATTGTTCGCAACGTCTTACTGGTACCCGGAGTGATTTCCTGATTGGATAATCTTGTGATATATTCAGTAATCTCGATCTCCATATTATCGGTAATCTCCTCGTACTTCGCTATTCGTTTGAGTAATTTCCTTTGATCTTTAGCTTGAGTCGTATTTAAAAGTTCTTTCACGAATTTTGACATGCGACTTACGACTTCTCCAAAATGACCAGTTTCTTTTTGTAGCTCCACTGTAGCTAGTTCCGGTGTTCTTGAACCAGTATTGATAAATTTAAGTTTAACATCCCCATCATCTGTTGCAGTCTCTGGTACACTCCATATAGCCACATTGACCAACCACTTGACAAAACCTAACATAATGATTACATTCAACAGATTGAAGCACGTGTGGAAGGCAGCCAACTTATACGTGTTGAGTTGATTTTCAACACTTAGTTCTTCTTCAGTTTCGACATGTCCCTCAAATATGTAGGTAAATCGCTCGACAAATCCATCCAGGAATTCTAAAATGAATGGCATTAAAATAATCATCCATGTCACCCCGATTATATTGAAGAGAGAGTGAATTCTAGCCGATCTCTTGGCATTGGTATTACCGACGAGTGAAGCAATTTCTGCAGTTATGGTTGTACCGATATTCTCACCTAGAATCATTGCAGCAGCTACTTCTAATGGTAACCAGCCCGTATAAACCAGAGTGAGTGTAATGGCCATTGCCGCACTGGAGGACTGAACCGTTATGGTTACCAACGCACCGATAAAAACAAAAATAACCCTTGATAAGAAACCATAATTTGCAATCTGCTGAATCCAATCCAGTGCTGCCGTATTCTCTTTCAAATCGGGAACGGAATCCTTCAAGAAGGTAAGACCAAGGAATAGAATAGCAAATCCTATAATAAATTCTCCCCAGTATTTAATCTTAGTGTTATTCGAAAAAAGCATGGGCACTCCAAATGCAAATAGAGGTATTGAGTATGCACTTAGTTTCATTTTGAAGCCCAGAAGAGAGACAATCCACCCCGTAATGGTAGTTCCTATGTTGGCTCCCATCATAATACCGGCGGATTCAACCAGCGTAAGCAATCCGGCATTTACGAAACTAACCGTCATCACCGTAGTTGCCGAAGAGGATTGTACCATGGCTGTGGTCAGAAATCCGGTGAATACACCGAGAAATCTATTTTTAGTCATGGTTCTGAGAATATTTCTTAGTTGTGAACCCGCAGCACGTTGGACGCCGTCACTCATCATTTTCATTCCATAAACAAAGAAAGCAAGTGCACCAGCGACACCGATTATCTGCCAAAGTCCAAAGTCCATTCTATGTAAGTTTAATTGTTGGCAAAGATGATTTTATTTTTCCAAAAAAATGCTCGAAATATTTCGATTCATTTTGGTTTGTAGATTTTGCAACCTTTGTCCATTGATCCCACGGATAGCCATTCAATTTATTTTGAAAAATATACGTTTCGCGAAGCAGAGATAGTAGCATCGGGCAAGTTGGTTGAAAATTTAGGCCTACTTTTTTCAGAGGTCAAAATTAGCATTAAAATGTTAAGCCAATATTAAGTATTGATATGATTGAACACATGATTTTGATTTCTTTTTCACCGCAATTACATGATCTGTGATTTTCGACTATTTGATAGCTTTTAATTTACCTTCTTGACTCGAAAAGAGATACGAAATTTGGACCATAAGTGTACTGGACTTTGATAAATAGTTCAGTTATAAACCATACGCTAGGTTGGCAATTGGATTTTTTGTAAACACCAAATGTTAACCCAATGTTATGAGCTTTAAGCTTCTTGCTAATGTGGATTTTTGTATAAATAATTGAAAAACAGAAGGGTAAAAATTAGTTAAAATTTATATAAAAGTAGAGTATTGCATTTCTCCACTATTAATGTTAACTTTGTGTTACCTCAATGTGAATTTAAAGTGATGGCGAAGTGTTTTAGTAAGTTGGTAGTTTTTATAACACTGAGTGTGGTAGTACAAACGGCACTTGCCAATATTTCTGTGCCATTCGAATTAATTAATGGTCTTATTGTGGTAGAAGCTGAGGTCAATGGTGAAATTGGAAATTACATCATTGATAGTGGATCCAATGGCATATTATTGAACGAAAACAGTTCATCTTCAGATGTGAGCTACCAAACACTTTCTTCGACAATTGAGGGCAGTGAAACTAAAATTGAAACATTCCGAGTGGGTGAATTTGAATCACGGCAGTTGATGGGTTTTTCTACGGACCTGTCAAACATTGAAGTTTTTCTGGAAAAACCAATTGATGGTATTTTGGGGTACACGATCTTTAATCCCAACTCGCTCTTATTTGATTTTGAAAATTTCCAAATGATCATATCGGAGAGAGAGCTTAACGATGCAGATGTTTTAGACTTCCATCACTTTCCATTCTATGTATTGAATGATCTACCGATTGTTGATCTTGAAATTGCTGGTGAAATTCGCTCATTTATCTTGGATACGGGTGCCTCTACGCACTTTATTGATCGATCTTTGCGCAGTAATTTTAAGAAATTTTTTGTTCCAACTGGTAATGCTAAAAATATTGTTACCGCTGGAGGTGAAGATACTGAAGCTGTCGAGTATTTTATTATGGATACCAATATTGGAGCCTCAAAGTCATTAACAGCATACGAAAAGGACTTTAGTGAGATTTCCAAATTACTGGAAAAAGAAATTTCAGGATTGATAAGCATAAGTAAACTATGCACGAATAAAGTTTTTTTTAACCTGAATTCCAATACCCTTTTTTACAACTAATACTAAGTTGACTTGAGAGTATGAGTATTCTCAACATTAGCTTTAACTCATATCAGACATTTACGAATTGTGTCAAAAATTCGATCTTCTTCAATAAGATTTGGAATTATATCGATTCGTTCCATCAAGTATCGAGGTTGCTACTAGAATTGATAGAGAATGAACCCTAGCAATGCGCCACCCATTACAATGAAAGTACTGTTTAATTTATTGGACCCAAATACAGTGATAATACTCAAAATAGCAATAACGATAGTTCGCCAATCCGTAATTGATTCCCTGGCCATTTCATAGCAAACGGCTATGATAACTCCTACAGCTGCAATGTTTACAGCATCCAAAAAAGCACCAAGAGGTGGTGATTTCCTGATTTTGTGGACCAGTGGATTTAGTAATGCAACAAAAATAAACGAGGGTAGAAAAATTCCTATTGTTGCTGCTATTGCTCCAGGAAATCCACCTAATTGGTATCCAATGAAAGTAGCGGTAGAAAGCACCGGACCTGGAGTCATTTGACCCACCGCGATGGCATCCAATAACTCAGGACGAGTCAATAATTCGTTGGCAACCAATTCGGCATCCAGAAAAGCGAAAAGGACATATCCACTTCCATACAGAATAGCACCAACCTTTAAAAAAATAAAAAATATTTTCCAGCTGCCTAAAGAGATATAGTCTGTGGATACCTGAAGCAGCATAAAAGGGAATATTGATTTGGGGGTAGTGGATATATTTTTGGCAAAGAAGGCTGACAATCCAATGAAACCTATACCGAACAGGACGATTATTTCATTCGATCCATACAGACATGCCGTAATGGTCAAAACTCCATACAGGCCAAGTTCAACACTTTTTAGGGCTTTCTTTCCCAATTTATAAGAGGCGGATAGAATAATAGCGATTACAGCAGGTTTAATTCCATAAATAATAGGTTGGACATTCGGCAAATGACCATAATTGACATAGAGCCAGGCAAAGATTAAGGTGATAACGACTGCCGGAAAAATAAACAGTCCACCTGCTGCAATCAATCCTTTCCATCCTGCTCGCTCATAACCACAATGCATGGTCATTTCTGTAGAATTGGGGCCGGGAATGAGATTGGTAGCACCGATAAGATCAAGAAAATGTTGTCGTGTCATCCATTTTCTCTTACTTACCACTTCATCTTCCATCATTGCGATATGCGAGGCAGGTCCACCAAATGCGATACAACCGAGCTTGAAAAATAATTTAGCTACCTCTTTTAGATGGTTTTTATTTGTCATCGATCTAATATCCAAAATTCTCCCTTAAAAGACACAATCTTCTAAATAAAGAAAGTAAATCTTAACCGTAACACAATACACGTGCTAAATAGAAGGTGTAAGCTGATCAAGGTTTGAGCAACTCTTTGGCGATTTCGGAAATTCCAGCATCTTTTGGGTGGGCGCTGCTCGTATAAAGGTCGTAAGCTGTAAATTGTCCATTGTATACATTCATTTTAGCTTGTCTATCGGCACCGTTTTCAATTAATACCCGAATGATACTTACCAAATTATTTGGGACTTGTTGCCTCCACAATTCGATGCCATTGCTTGCGGTATAATGAATGAGGCTGGCTTTGTGGCCATATTGAGATTGTTTGTGAATTAGACTTGGGGAAGCTGTTAATATTGACTCCAACGTGATCAAATCGCCTGTTGTAATAGCAGTAACACAATGCTCAAAGGCCAAATTGTACATAGTCTTATCCAGACTACGGACATTGTCCCAGTCGTCGAAACCATATTCTTTGGCAATGGTATGTTTGCATTCTGACAAATTAAATTCTCTCCGTTTTAAATTTTCAATAGGTATTCCTATAAAATTGGGATTATAATTATTGAGTTGTGCATACAGACAGTGTACTTTCTTAGCAAGTCCGGCGCATAGTGCTTTTGATATCAAGGATAGGTGGTCCAGAATAGTTTGCTCTCTTTTGGGCATTAGCAATTCATGATAATAAGAGATCAGCGCTTGCACAACTGGGGCTTTGTGAATTTTCATGTCCTTTTTCTTATGGTGTTACTATTATATCATAGGCAGTGAGTAAACCTAAAACCCCTGAAGAGGAAAATTGAGTTTTCTTAAGAACATTGACACTTGGATCAAATGCATATTTTATTGCTTTGCGAAAATCAGTCTTTTCCAGATTAGTTCCTTGAAAAATAGCTCTTTCCAGATCGCAATCATCAAAAGAAGCAGCACTGAGATCGGCATTTGAAAAGTCCGCTTCTTTTAAGCTACAGTTGGAGAATTCTGTGCCTTTAAGATTCATATTAGTAAAAAGGGTCAAATCCATTTGACAATCCACAAAGCTGGCTTTCCATAAAAACGAAGAAGAAGTAGACAAGTCAACACCTAGAAAATTGCATCCTTTGAAGTGTACGTCTTTTAGGCCTGCATTATCCAATTTGCCCATACTGAAGTCACATAATCTGAAAGTACATTCCATAAAGGAAACATCCGCGAGATCTGCGTCAGAAAATTTGCAATCGATGAACTCACAATTGTCGTAGCCTTCTCTTGAAAGCATTTGACGCTCAAAAATCTCATTCTTGAAAGTTTGATCTTGGATCCTCATCTTTTGGTTAGTTTTCCGCAAGTTTTTTGATTTGTGCAAGAATTGCCGGCATTCCTGACTTGTTGTGCTCAAGTGACTCTTCATTTTTGAAGCCAATTTGCTGCCAGGTGAATTTAACCGTTCCATTTCCGTTGTCATGTAAATGATAGGAAACTTCGCAATAGTTTTCGGGAATATCTTCCAGTCCGGTAAATTGAGTCCAGTAGTCATATGCCAATAAAGAGTTGGGTACAACAGCCATCACAATACCCTTGTCTGAGTATTTCATTCCATTGTACTCTCCACTAAATGAAATCGGACTTCCCAACTTCCAATCTGTTGCTGTTTTAGTACCATAAAGGTAAAGGGCAATTTTATCTGGATTAGTCAGTACATCCCATACGGTTTGCGGACTTGCCTTTATATCGATGGAATGGCTGGATTTCAAGCTTTTATTCATGGTTGCTCAGTTTTAGTGTAATAGGATTAGCCAGGAAATGATATCATTTCAAAAGATAATTTTAGTCAAATTTAGATCGATCTGCTCAGTAAAAAATCTCCAAAAGATCTAAACTGACTCTTTTTATTGGCATTCATTTTTACCGCGTCGAGATGTGAAAAAGCTAAATTTTTATACTCATTTTTAACTTCATCGGAGTGGACCAAAACATGTGCGCTATTCATTATAGAGCGGACTCTTTCAACTTTGTCTGTAGGGTTGACTGGTTTGCTTTGATAAAGATTTTTCAATTCATTTTGCTCCTCCTCGCAAACGAGTTGTAGCGTTTTAAGATAGAGGTAGGTTTTCTTGTTCTGAATAATGTCTCCTCCCGGTTGTTTTCCAACTTTTGGCTCGCCAAAGGTATCTAAAACGTCGTCTTGCATTTGGAAAGCAATTCCAATATTTTTTCCATAATGATACAGATGATTGGCGGATTGATCGTCCAGACCACCGATTATAGCACCCATTTGTAAAGCTGCTCCTATCAACACTGAAGTTTTTAGTGTGATCATCTCCAAATATTCCAGAATCGAAACATCTTCTCTGGATTCGAAATCCATATCCATTTGTTGACCATCACAAACTTCTACGGCCATTTTGTTGAATATTCTGATCAGTTTCATTGCTGTTTCGTCATCGTATTTTTCAAAGCGATTATAAGCATTGATGAGCATTACATCACCCGATAAAATGGCCGTATTCGTGTCGTATTTTTTATGAACAGTGGGCATTCCTCGTCTAAGCGGAGCTTCATCCATAATATCGTCATGGACTAGAGTGAAATTGTGAAAAACCTCCACCGCTAATGCTGCGGGTAGGGCATTTCTTGCCTTTCCACCTGCCAAGTCCGCCGCAAGAAGAAGTAATAAGGGGCGAATTCTCTTTCCACCTAAAGTCAAAATATAATCAACCGGTTCATATAAGTTTTCAGGTTTACGAGTAAATTTATTTGCCTTCAAATAATCTAGAAAAAGAGCTTTGTAAGAATCCAAAAATTCCATTTACAGTTAGTTTGGCGCAAAGTTAAAATCTTCGTTGATAATCAATAGAGTGAAAAATCTAAATGTCAGATTCGAGTATTAACGGTCTTTTCGGATAATTGGTGGAATAAGTCCGTTGTGATATTATGAAAGAAGTATAAAACCGCCGCTAGATCATATGTTTCGACATTTTATTGGCTTTTCAGTATTATTATCGATTAATAGAAAAAAATATAATAGCTTCGCGCCCGAATCAAAAATTTGGCCTTTAGCCGGATAAAAGATACATGAATATAGTAATTGGAGGAGCGGGCGATGTCGGCTTCCATCTCGCTAAATTGCTTACCACTGAAGATCATAACATCACTTTGATCGATAATGATGACACCATATTGGAGTATGCTTCGACACATTTGGATGTACAATGCATTAAAGGGGAAATAACTTCAATTGAAACACTGATGAATGCCAAAACGGAGAATTCGGACTTGTTTATTGCTGTTGTTACCACTGAGTCTGCCAATCTTCTTTCATGTATACTCGCAAAAAAAGCAGGAGCGAAAAAAACGATCGCAAGAGTATCAAATCCCGAGTATTTTCAAGAGGTTCAACGGAAGAATTTTAAAGATTCTGGAGTGGATAACTTGTTTAGTCCCAGTCTTTTAGCCGTGCATGAGATAAAACGGTTACTTCAGAGAGTATCCGCTACGGATGTATTTGAATTTGAAGATGGTAAGATTTCTATCATTGGATTTACCGCAGATCATGATTCAAATTTGATTGGAATGTCCATGAGGCAATTGACCGATGAAGCTACAGGACATCACATGAGGGTGATTGTTGTACTTCGTGGTGGCAAAACGATAATTCCAGATAAAAATATGACGATTGAACCTGAGGATCATATTTATTTATCGACTGATATAAAGGATTTTGACCGTGTCAATAAGTTTGTTGGTAAAACGCTTAAACGCATCAAAAAAGTAATGATCATTGGAAGTGGGCCGCTGGCTATCCGAACTGCAAAAATTCTGGAAAAAGAGTACAACGTGTCCATTGTAATGAAGAATAAAAAAGAATGTAAACGATGTCATGAAGTCTTGGATGATGCTCTTATTCTGCATGGAGACCCGAATAATACGGACTTTTTGCTAGAGTACGGTTTGAGTTCAATGGATGCATTTGTCGCTCTTACACCCAATTCGGAAACCAATATTTTATCCAGCCTAATGGCTGAAAAACTAGGAGATATTAAGACAATTGCTTTAGTTGATAATTCAGCCTATACCCACATTTCTCAGAACATTGGTGTGGATACAATCATCAATAAAAAGCTGCTCGCCGCCAATAACATTTTTCGTTTTGTGCGAAGGGGAAGAATCGAAGCCATTGCTTCATTCCATGGAGTTGATGCTGAGGTGATCGAATTTATTCTGGATAATAGATCCAAACTTATCGGTAAAAAGATAGCGGAAATTGGCCTTCCGAAGAACTCAACTGTGGCCGGAGTGATTAGAGAAAATCGCGGACTTATTCCGACAGGAGAATTCGAGCTGGATAAAGAGGACAAAATTATAATTTTTGTTCTGCCAAATGCCGTAAAAGTAGTAGAGCATATATTTAAGTAGTCATGATCAACGGCAGAATTATAATCAATGTCATAGGATTCATAATTTCGATTGTAGGTTTGTTTATGCTACTTCCAGCATTAATTTCATTTCTTAGTGAAGGCGATGATGCAGGATGCTTTCTGGTTTCCAGCTTGATTTCTATTGGCATAGGCATATTGCTGGTTTTGATTAAAACGCCTGATAAATCTATTCGTAAAAGAGAAGGATATCTTATCGTGGGAATAGGTTGGATCACCATGTGTCTGGCTGGTGCTTTGCCGTATATCATTCATCACGATATTTCGTTCAGCGAAGCAATTTTTGAAAGTACATCAGGATTTACGACAACTGGTGCTACTATATTTACAGACATTGAACGTCTTTCGTATGGCACCCTTTTTTGGAGGAGTCTCACGCAGTGGATCGGTGGTATGGGAATTATAGTTTTTACAGTGGCCATTTTTCCGCTCCTTGGTATCGGTGGAGTAGAGCTTTTTGTAGCTGAATCCCCTGGTCCTCAGTCAGATAAGATACATCCAAGAATAAAGGGTGTAGCCAAGAGATTATGGTTTATTTATGTGGGGCTCACTGCTTTCTTGACCCTGATTTTGTGCTTTTTTGGTAAAATGAGCCTGTTTGATGCTGTAAATCATGCCATGACGACCATGTCAACAGGAGGTTTTTCAACTAAAAACGACAGCATAGCACATTTTACAAATTTATGGGTTCAGTATCCAATTCTTGTGTTCATGTTTATTGGGGGAATGAACTACACCATTATTTATACCTTATTCAAAGGAAAATTGCAAAAGGCGTGGAAGAGTGACGAACTTAGATTTTATCTTTTGACCGTTGGCTTGTTAATAATTTCAATTAGTTTTTTGGTTCAATATATTACGGGTGGTGCGTATGAAACTGCATTCAGAGAATCTGCATTTCAAATCATTTCAATGATCACCACTACAGGATATGTAATTGCGGATTACACTTCATGGCACCAAGGACTTACCATGATTTTCTTTATGATGCTTTTTATGGGAGCTTGTGCAGGGTCTACCAGCGGAGGAATAAAGATGATCAGACACTTCGTATTTTTCAAAAATTCTGTTTTAGAATTCAAAAGATTGCTTCATCCTGCGGCTTTTATTCGCTTAAAAGTAGATGGTAATGCGGTAAATGGAAAAATAATCACACATATTCTTGTGTTCTTGCTGTGTTACCTGATCTTATTCATTTTTGGTACATTGATAATGTCCATTATTTTAGAAGGTGATACTACCCCGTTTCTATCCTCTATTGGATCTACAGCTACTTGTATTGGGAATGTTGGTCCGGCAATTGGAAGCGTAGGACCTATGGATAATTTTGCACACATACCACCCGTTGGAAAGGTCTTCCTTTCGTTTTTGATGATTATTGGAAGACTGGAAGTATTTACCGTTTTGATTATTCTAACACCCTATTTCTGGAAGTCAAATTAGGAATACGTTTTAATTAGTATACGGGTTGGTTTAGGACTCTTAGGATGTTCAATATGGGTGCTTTAACAGATTCCCATATAGGGTCAAGAAGGCTTCTTATCAGTCAATAGATAACAGAATAGTTTTCATTTATATCAAAACATGGGCATTCGGTGCGTCCAGGTCTTGGTCATATACTCGTTATAGTTCAAAAAAGTACGCACGAAGGGCCAATAGGGTAGACCTCACTGGCTCTTCTTTACTTATGGAATAAGCCTCTAATTCGCTTACCAATTCTAAATTAATTTAGCGATATGAAAATATCAACTTCTGCATTTTGAATGTCTTTTGATCTTTCATCGTATACCTCAAAGTCTGTGGTAAAAGATCGATCCGCACCAGATTTCCAAATCTCAAACCATTTGTTGATGATTGCTTCTCCCTTGATTAAACTCCCCTTGGCTACAAACTTTGCCATGTTTCCTGCCTCTACATGATGGGAAATCATCCCATCCGGAATCTTGTCAAGACTCGACACTTTGCATCCAATAATAGCATCATAGGGCTGAGTATGGTCTCCTTCATAATTGGAATAAAGAAAATATATAGAATCATCAGCTTTGTTAGGTATTTTTTCTTTCAAATTCGCTTCCATAAATCTGCCCCATAATTTAGGTAAATCGGTCGCAGCGCTTCCGTCATTAGCAGTTCGAATTTTAATGCCTACTACATCAAAACTTTTAATCTCTGTTTTTTCCATTGTGATTTCGTTTTTATCAATAATAGTCAAAATTATATACCTTAGGTGACATAGGTGTGTCAGGGGTCAGCGTAAGTTGAAAAATATTTTGGAAACAAATTTATGTTATAGGCATATTTGTGCCTTTAATACTTATTATCAGGATTTAATATATAAGACTCATTTCTATGTTTAGCTACTAAATCCTCGTCGGAAATAGCTCATTAGATCAAATGCTCTAGGCTCAAAGAACTCAGCACTTACCAAAAGCTTATTGATTCGATCAAGCCTGAAATCTCTGAAATCATTTCTAAGTCGGCACCAGGCGATCATAATCCAGTTTTCCTGAGTGTGATAAATGGCCATAGGTTCTACGTCACGATTGGTTGTTTTACCATCGTATTGCGCAGTATATGTAAGATGGATAAGATTGCTGTTTGTCAATGCCGATTGGACTTTCATCAAATTGTCGCTAGAAATTACTCTGTAATTATTTTTAATATAAACGACTCTTTCTTCAAGAATGGTTGCCTTATCTCGGCTTTCAGAGCGCATCACAGATTTAATCTTTGTAATTGCATTGGAATAGTGCTCAATCAACGATTTATCTTTATTTTGAAGAATAATTTGTTGAGCAGTGATCAAGGCATTGGCTTCTTGTTCGGAGAACATTATGGGTGGAAGTGTATAGCCTTCCATCAATTTGTACCCTTTGCCATCTTCCACATATATAGGTACTCCAGATTGTTCCAATGCCCGTATATCGCGATATATTGTTCTTACACTAACTTCAAATTTCTTAGCCAATTGTGTCGAAGTCACCAAAGACTTGGATTTTAACATAGTGAGTATTGCCGAAAGCCTGGATAATCTGGATAAAGGTTCCGAATTCATGCTCTAGAAGTTTACTTCAAATATATGGACTTACTTCTTTTGACGTCAAATTTTGGATGCAAATGCGGAATAATAACCAGTACTTTTTGTCACATGAATTAACAACCAATTATGTTTCAATAAATTAAAAGTAAATTTCATGAAAATTGAACTGAATTCTACTCTATTTTGCTTGTTTCAGCTGCAAGAAATTTAAACTTTTTAACGTCTACTCAGACCTAATAAAAAGAGTGAG
>JBCCVV010000187.1:0-13329 GCA_039194925.1 Bacteroidota bacterium | reverse complement strand
GCGGTTCCCAAACCATCTAATCCATCTGGTACGTTCGGATTGTGCTGGATGTATTGGGTTGGATTGATATAAGTAGCAATTTTATCCATTTCACCTTTCATAAAAACGTTTTGAAGAAGTTCTTTTACAATTTGTTTGTTGGCATCGGTTATTTCTCTGTCCACAATTTCTGTAGCTCCGTCAAACTGAGTGTGTCCACTTGGATTTGGTTTTTGAACTTCCAATAAATTATCCCAATGTTCTACGATCAAGCCATCTTCAAACCGAAATACATCAAACCCTGCTTTTGGTCCAAAAAAATCATATTCCGTATGTGTAAAAACGTAATCCCCGTCTTCAAAAGCTCGAATAACATTGGCTTTAAACCCCTGTGGAGGTGAGTGCTGCATGATCTCTCCAAAGCCTGCCAAACCATCACCAACTGCCAAATTGTGCTGAATGTATTTATTAGGATTGATGTAAGAAATAGGAGTTTGGTCTCCGGTGTTAAAACTATTGAGCAGTGCAACCGCCTTTTCTTTATTTGTTAATTGCGAATTCAGGAATGTATAACGCCCAAAATTTACGGAAGACTGATCCATTTGTGCCATAAATTCTTTTGAAATCGAAGCTTCCATAAAAGGTTGCAAGGCGGCATCGGAAAGTGCCTTATTTTCCCAATAAACGACGACCAATTGTCTGCCCTTTTCATTACTACCTGTCAATCGTTGCACAAAACCTTTTCTTTTGGATGTGAAATCACTTTCTACCCGTTGATTTAAAGCTTTGAATTTGTTCATATCTATATCTGATTTAACGTTAAAAGACATGATTTCGACAAAACGACTATCTTCTTCAGCAAAAGAATTGTTCATAGCATATCTAGCCATTTGCATGGTAGAGGCATCAATCATTTTTGCATAGTTGGCTACAGAAGCATCCCCCATGAATTTATTCATAGAAGCATCAGCATCCTCTTTGCTTTTCCAATAGACCGCAACCACATAGTTGCCCTTATCGTCGACTCCACTTTGACGTTTGATAAATCCGGGTTGTTTGCTAGTGAAGTCGCTTTCTACTTGTGCATCCATTTGGGCAAATGCAATTGGGTTTTCATCAGAAAGAAGGGCAAATGTAGTAACCTCTAAAATGGTTTTGTATTCCATGTCTGGATTAGAATTTTCTTTGATGGAACAATTGCTTAGGCTTAACACCCAAAACAGCATAAAACTTAAATTGATAGTAGCTCTCATTATATTTAAATTGGATAATTGCATTGAATTAATTTTTTGTTGAACAATACTGCAAACTTATGGGGTGAAAGTGCGCGAATAGAGATAAGAATACGCCAAAGGACTGTAAAAATGGGAAAGTAGAACAAGCATTTGATGAATGGCCTATGAAACCGCTTATAAATCTTTATCCAAGAATACGTCTTTGTGATAAAGTGTTAAAAGTGATAGTCTCCAAAATGAAATATATTTGCCACATTATTGTAAATGATACCTAAATGCAAGAGGAATGACTTCTAAGAAAGCAATTTATTTGTTTAGAGTGGGACTCGCAATATTTATAGTACTCTTCATTTCGTGTGGTGTCAAGCCTAAGCACGATACTAATGTGTTGCCCACATTTATGATTGGTACGTTTGAAGATGACTATGGTATTCATTATCAAGTGGACAACTCTATGTTTCAATTATTACCAGATGATAAATACCATGTTCTAAGTGTAAATATTGTGGAACGGTACATTATCCTTCAAAATGATTCTCTCAATACATTTGCACCATCTCTATTCACCAGGATCGATTATGAAAAACTGAGTAGCATGGAGCCATTTGAATGGGCCTTTTGTTTTAGCAGCTTTGAAGAAGCAAGTGTGGAAGAAGCGATTAACAAAGTGAATACCCAAAAAACAGATTTGATGAAAGGATGCAATGGATTTCCATTTTCCAGAATGAAACCTTCGGGCAGAACTCAAAAATAATAGACGCATATCTACATTTGATTGAAAAATGTTTCTTCTTGATCTATACCAGGAGCTTGTATGGTTGATGTGATCTTGACAGACCGTAATGAAGTGCTTTGCCAGACATTAATATCTACCTTTGCTATTGAGTTCGTTTTTCTACTTATATCCAATCTTTTCGGAAAGTTCAATTTTACTTTTGGCAAAATGCCCTGTTCCAAAGGCAATTTCATTGCCATGTTGGTCAAATAGTGTAGATTCTGCAATGAATAAATTTTTGGATTTGAATCTTACCTTTCCAATAGCTTTTATTTTTCCATGATTTATGGGCCTTACTATATTGGTATTGAATGAAGTCGTTAATACAAATACATCTTGTACAATAGAATTAACCGCGAAAAATGCTGCGTCGTCCAATAATTTGAAATAGACCGAACCATGAATTGCTCCCAAAGCATGAAAATATTTGTCAGAAATGATCAATGAAATTGTAGATTTTCCCAATTCAATCTCACACTCAGTTGTATCAAAGAGTTGAGTATTTACATTGGATTTCAAATACATATTTCTGAGCTTAGTAAAATGCGTTGTATTCATTTTCCCTCGTTATCGTTTTCCAACCATTTTATCATTTCATGGGCAAGTGTTTCGTGCTCATCAAGGATTAATGCGTCTTTAAAAGCTGATAGTGCCTCATCCATTTCGCCATTTTCGAAATAAGAATATCCTAAAAGGCTTTTGGATTCGGCTCTTTCAGGAAATTGTTCTGCTGTTAACTTAGCTACTTGCAAACTTGCTTTCAGGTTTCCCATTTGCTTAAGTTTTAAATAGAGATATCTGAAATTGGAAAGTTTAGTTACATCTTTATCCTTTTCTGAAGTCAGTTTTTCCAATTCCACTCGACCGGATTCGATTCCCCCTGATTCAAAAGCAGTTACCATTCGCAGACCAAAAGGTCGTTTGAAAAGATTGTTGGTTTCAGTGTTGAAAATCCTACCCGTAGTGATTAATTCGAGATGAACAATCTCGGCAATGTTATTTTGCCCTTCACCCACTTTGTAGTCAAGTCGATTAATGTCCCCTTCGGCCTGAAATGTTATTCTAGCGTTTTTCCATGGATCAGCTTTCTCTCCGTGGACTAGATTAAATCGAATGGTTTCTTTATTAGAAATTCCATGCATTTCAAGATCTCCTTCCATAAAAAAATGCTCTCCTTGCTGATACACTTTTGTGCTGGTAAAAATCAGGAAAGGGTGTTTTTCTACATCAAAAAAATCAGGATTCCTCAAGTGATCGTCTCTCATTTTTACACCCGTATTTATACTTGAAGCATGAATTTTAACTTTAGCTGAGGTCTTTAAAATATCTTGTTCATCCCAAAGGATTGTTCCGGAAAATCGTTCGAAATTTCCTTTTATCGGAAGCAAACCACCAAATTTTACGCTAAAGGAAATGTTTGAATGCCACGAGTCAATGGGAAAGGCTTTTACCTGAGTATAAGACGATAGAGGAAGAACCAGGAAAGTTGTTAGAATGAATAAAATGCGTTTCATGATTAGATTGTTAAGTATGATTTCTCAAGGCTCCAAAAGGTGTCAATGGGGATTTAAATCCATGCTCCGAAGATATTTCAAGACAGATATCACCATATTTAGGAAGACGGATAGCATTAAATTATCCTCATTCCCTTGATTATATCCTTCCAAAAGGATTGGCCTATTATTATAACGTAAAATTCCGTTGAATGATGCTCTTTTGCCAATCGTTCGTTTTCATTATTCAAATATGCAACCAAATCTCAAGAATTTCGAACTTCTGTTTTTCCAAATTGAAAGAAAGTAAATCGCCTAAATGGCGTCTCCAGATTTTGCTAATGACAAGTACTTTATGCGTTTCTATCAACTGGAACTTCTTCATTTTTAAATATAAACCACAATACAATTCCGGAAACTAATCCTTGGAGTAGTAAAATCATGCCGTCATCAATTATGAAGGATAATTTGTTTCCTGGACTCATAAATTCCATTCCCACAAATAACCATACAGAAGCTACCATAGCAGAACAAATCACTCCAAACTTGAGAGCATTTGTAATGACTGATTTGTTGGTACTATGATATTGATAAAGCCAACTTGTCAAGAACGCTTTTAGCGATTCTCCTAATGCACCAAAAAATAGTTGGTTGGTCACGTAATTGACCTCGGCTTGATTATTGGCTTCGGAAAAGAGGCTTTTAATATTTCCATACACTACAACAACCAGCAGAAAACCAATGGCCATTAAAATTGAGGATACTGCCAGTCTTTTCATTTTATTTCTGTTTTGGTATTCCTGTCAAATAGGCGACTGACATACCGATTGAATTTTTTACTTTTCCATAGTTCCATTCATATAATTCGTTTTTATCTGAAGTCTTAGCTATTTCAAATAATTCTTTTGGTTGGTACAGCCTTAGGATTGATATTACACCATCCCAAATGGTATAAACTGGAATGAGCGGAATCAAATACGTGAAAAGTATCCTCCTAAGTTTAAAAGGTCTGATAAACGGAGTGAACAAGAGGAACAGTATTGGATGAAAAATCAAAATAAGAAGAATAGTACCAAAGTGTTTATCTCCACTATCAAAAATACAAACCGGCATTTTGCTGTCAATCACATTTTGTACGATAGTCTTAACTTCTGTGGGCTTAAAGTGGTGGATTGCTGAAAACAGGGTTCGAATTCCTGTGACTTCGGCATCTGGATGCAGGATATCCAATGAATGTGGATAATAGTCAACTTGATTATTTGTTCGTTTTTTTAATTGTTGATAAGCCGGAAAGTTCGGGTATTTGTCTGAGACAATAAATTGGAGATTTAGACTGGGATTTATTCTTTGGTGGATAAATTCTACTGGCCCTCCATTTCCAGAGCATAAGTCTAAAATATGTTTGTGACCAGTACTGTGAATTAGCTTTTCCATGATTGGAATTGCAGGAGCATAAAATTTAGTAATGTTCAATATAAAGCCAAGAAAGTCAGTACCTCCATCTCTAATAAAATCTGGAAACCATTTAAAATCTTCGAATTCAAATAAATGTATTCTTTTCATGTTTTATGCTTTCACACAATGCACAGTGTGAATGATATAGCAGGACTTAGCCGCTATCATTTTATTTATTTCGCAGTTAATACAGTCTTTATTTTATCCAATACCACTTCAAAATCAGAATGAAAGTCGGGATCATTTCTGACAATAGCCCCATTATAATAAACGATATCCTTTATCTCTGTGGGTAAATCTTGTTGATCAGGCATCTTTCCTGAATTTACAAAAATTGGCAATATTGTTAATTCGTTCTCGATGGCAATCGTCGTTTCCAATTTTACAAAATCCCTGGGATTGTCAAAAAGATTCTTTTTCCCTCTTTTATGCCAGTTTTTACCTATTACAGGAAGAAAGACTTTGCAAGATCTTAATGTGTTTTCTATTTCTCTTTTGAAATTATCTCCTAAATCAATCGAATAATTATCTTTAAAAACGGATTCTTCTCCAAACTGACTGACTAGTTTGTCATAAATTCTGCCAGTAATTAACTCACTGTCGGCCCTTCGGTAGGATAAAAATATTCCATCTTCAAAACTACTTACAATGGGTTCATTTTGTTCTAAAAACAATCCAATCCCATTTCGTATTCCACATTCCAATATTAGTTTTTGGCCATAATATAATTTAGAGGATTTTATCGTTTTTGAATCCACTCCAAAAATCCCTTTAAACATTTTTATTTGAATAAATTTTTCTCCGGGATTGACAAAAATTGATTTTTCTTGTCCAGACCAAATGTATCCTTTCTTTTCACCATCAATCCTAATTGAAATAGGAATTGCAGCTCCGAAAAGGTACGTATTTCTTCTAAGAATTATATGTACAGAATTATCCTTTTTCATCATTTTCTATGAAATGAACGACCTTAAATTTTCATCCTAGCATTTAGGTTGAGCTATTCGTTTTCTTCCCAATTTTCCAACTATTTTCACAGGTAAAGTTTTATACCTTTAAAGTTCGGCTTTCTTTTCATGGGACAGCAACATTACTCTATCTGTCTCCTTTTTTGGATCTTCCGCCATATTCTTAATACAAGAATCTCACTTCGACCACATTCAGAGATTTAATGCGCGTTGCCAAAATCATTTCTATCCATCTATATCCGAACCAGAACCATTTAAACACCACTACTCTGATCCAATAAAAGCCATCGTATAGCTCATTTTCATAAAGATAACATTATAAATAAATGGCTGGAGAGCACACAATCCAAATAAGTAGCTAATCTTTGTTACAGGTCATTTGGCATCATGATTTGAGTATTCGATCTCATCGTATCATTCTCTACTTGTATTATGCATGCTCCATTCCTTATCAGCCCCGTTAAAATTCCAAAAATCCATTAATGGTGCATTACTTTTATCCCAACCCCCAAATAGAATGAGTCTTTTATTTGAAGAGCTATAGACCATACCGGGTTTTCCCGCACGGGCTGAAGGACCTTCCTCACTGAGCAAAGACCACTCTTCACCATTCCAGCTCCAGGTATCGCCTAAATATCCCTGATTGTAACCTCCAAATATGATGGTCCTATTCAAATTATTGTCATAGGCAATTGCGTGATGATCCCTCGCCAATAATGCATTCTCATTTTTCAATTGCCACCCTTTCGATTCTTGCCATTCCCAAGTGTCTCCAAAAATTATTTTTCCTTCCTCAGTTCTGGTAAACCCGCCAAATAAAACCACCTTCTTTCGTTGCGCATCATAGGCCATCGTATGCTGTAATCTTGGAGGAGGTATATCTGTGGAATTCATTTTGATCCACTTATTATCCCTCAGAATCCAGGTGTCATTTAACGATTGCCCTGAGGAGTCGGACCCTCCAAATAGAAAAACATCCCGGGTATTGCTATCAAATACCATTCGATGGGATTGCCTGGGTTTTGGACTTGGCTCACCTCCTTCTAATTGCTTCCAGTGTATTCCATTCCATACCCATACATCGTTGAGTAATATGCCATCCTCATTTTTACCACCAAAAAGCACAAGCCGATTTTTGAATGAATCAAACACCATGGAATGCCCACTTCTAGCCTGGGGAGCTTTCTCTACAGCAATAAGCGTCCAATCTTGTCCGTCGAATTTCCACAAATCGTTCATTCGTCTTTTTTCCAGGTTGCAGTACCCGCCAAACATCATGATTGAATTATCTCCGGTACGGTATGCAATAACGGGCTGACTCCGAGAACATGGCTGAGCATCAGTACTAAACCATAGATTAATTGTAAATAATACCAACAGGTATGGACCTATGTCTGACATCTTTTAGAGGATTTTATAAGCCATAAAGATTTTAATACTTAACGATCGCCAACACCCATTTATCCACTTCTTTATTAAGCATTTGCAGTTGAGAAGTTAAACGTTGAGAACTTCAAATACGTAGCCATTGATGATTTTATGTTTTTAATCCTATAGTCAAATCCATCCATATGTATCCGAATAAGAACCATTTAAATACGATGGGCTTGATTAAATTGATTTTAAACTCTTCATTTCAGTCCCTTAAATTTACTAATTTCAGAGAAAGACTTGAAAGTAGAATTGACTTGAAAGTCATTTGAGTACTTATTTTTTTCTGCCTTAATTCTACGTTGAGCTATTTCTATCTTTAACACAGGGAGCTCTAAGAGCAACACAAAGTGCTCTGTGTTGCATAATTACAGATCGTATCTATACATCTTTTGTGAATTCTTTAGGGCCCTAGCGACTCTGGTGGTTTATGGTTAGCGTCTCGTACAACAAAATATCGAATGTCCTAACGTAGAATTAATTCACCATCTGAAATACCATCCTCCCCAGAATGGAAAACATTACCAAAAGCATAATCCATGATATCCGCTTCAGCTGAGAGTCAATATTACTTCTTTGAATCACAACCAACGCCCATGTAAGGAGTGTCAATAATGGCAAGCCTGAAAGCAAGCCAATAACCTTATCTTCAGTGGAATAAAAAACAACCATCAGAATAAGCGCGCCAAAGGGTAGAATGACTTGTAAGTCTTTCATGTCATACTGCAGATTTTAATTCAGCAATCAAGATGGCGTAGTCCTCAAGTTCTTTCGGAATAAAAATAAATTTCAATTTTTTAGCCGTTTTGATGAGTGTCCCTTTTTCGATTTCTTCTATGGCCGTAATTTCTAAAAGGGATAAGGTAACATCCCTGGTTCGTACCTGTGATTTTACGATTGCTTTGCCGTCCCATTTGAGTAGATAGCTTTCCCAGGCTTCTTGTTGAATTCGTATTCCTCGGCGTATGCCAAAATATGAAGCCACTGCTACCACCGGAATCCAAACGGCTAAAACACCAATAACAAACCCTTGTGTGATAATAAAAATCATTAATCCTGCACCTACGGCGATTATCGTAAGGAGAATAAGTCGTTTCAAAATTTTTTTTCGGTGCTCTTCAAAAGAGCCTTCTTCGAGCTGATACGTTTTCATAGCTGTTGTGAATTGTTCAAAATAGCCCTACGAAGTTAAAAAAAATGACATACTCCTTAGTTCTGTCATGATTAGACTACTTCTTCCTCAAACTCATCACAATCCAATCGAACTTCCTGCTTTTTCAGTACTGTCCCGAGCAAATTGCAATAATGATCGCCTTGCTTATTACCGCTGTAATACTTGCAATTAAAACAGGTACGCTGCACTTGTATGACATCTTTCTGATTCAATTGGTAAATGAACTTTGAGAGCATATCGAAAAAATGGGTTTTATCATCTGTGCTGAAAGCGGATAGCCCATCGGAAAGAGGAGTCGTATAATCCGTTAAATGCAATACCAAATCCTTTCCTTCTTCGGTGATCAGCAAATTATATCTGCGGTTATCCGTAGGCGAGAAGTCTTTTTCCAATAATCCTTTTTTCAGTAAAACCTTGACGGCATCGCTTATGGTAGCTTTGGTGACATTGAATTCCCTTGCGATGTAGCTTACATTGCAGATATCTGTTTTGTGTTTGGATACAAAAAGTAAGATTTGAATTTGGATGGGGCTGATGCCGTATGCCTTGGCTTTTTGCCAAAGCAATGCTTTTAGTGCATCAGATAGCCGTTCAATTCCATTTACTATTTTATCTTCTAACGTCAATTTTTTCATGAATTGAAAATTAGGATCACTGTAAAGTTAGTAATCCTAATCACTTCATTCGTGGAAATCTTCAAAACCAAAAATATTTAACATCATACTCAAGTTATGCCTCTACTATTCGCATCCTTCCATCTCAATGATAAAATATCCTTTGGATTCAATCTCCTCTTTCCATTCGTGTCTCAACTGTTCAATGTGGCAGAGTCTGCATTGTTGCGCACATAATTCCTGTCCTTCTTGCCCTTTGGTCTTCAGGTATTCTTTACCAAAACCGTAAATCGTGGTGGTATCCACAATTTCCACAGGTGCAATAATGTCAAAGTGCATAACGCCACCTTCTTTTTTGGACACATAGGTGTCCCATACATTAACCTTGGGTTGAGCTGTACTTTTCATTGTATATATAATTTTAAAGGTTATCGACTAACGGTATATGGTAGTGACAAATCTCCGGATGCAATTGAATATACTGCGTAAACACCCAGCATCGGATAAGCTGAATTGGATCCGTTGACTTGCATATAAGCCGTTACTGCATCAAAAAGGAAAGTTGTTCGATGATTCATCCGGTAAGCAGGGACAACGACACGTATGGTCTTGCCTTTGGTAATTACCGGATAACCCGGTGAATCCATATACATAGGCATGCCAGGATTGGTGGGCGGAAGGGTGACATTCTTTTGATTTGGATCAAATTGTTTGACGGATAGTCCTCCTGGTACGCGCGAATCCTCAGCCAATACGACCCAGTGCGGATGCCATATTACACCATCGTTGGTATAATCCCGATCATTATCTTCATCCCAAAGGGGAGTGTCATCGAAGTCGGGGTGAGAAGTCAAGGCCATGGCGACGATGCCTTCCGTATCGCTAAAACCAACATCCATAGGAGATAGCGAGGTAGGAAATACATAGCCTAGTACCGGTGCTCCGTCCATCTTTCCAAATGCAGAAGGTATGGATCTGCCCGCTTCTCCTGCTGTCTCGATGGTAAATATCAGTTGATCCAATCGTTCATCGAAGACAATCGATGTGCTGGTGATTTTTAAATCCGGACTGGTTTTGAATAAAGGGTCTTCGTTTTCTCCTTGTGCGTGAATGACGGTGGTCGACACAATAAAAAAGAGACATAAAATGTATTGTTTCATTTGAAGTAATTTGTAAATTAAAGTAAGGACTCCTAACATGTTTAGGTAAAAAAATAGAATTATGATTTGACATCTTCCATGGATGCACCAAAATTGATATGCAATACATTGCCATTGGGTGTAACCAGTGCTGGTACGGATTTAACACCTGCTCTTTCAGCTTCCGAGATTCTGTCTTTGTGTTCTACAAAATGTACGACCTCTACGTTTTCTGGTCCAATAAGATTCAAAATATCGTGTTCTGCACTTACACAAACTGGACATCCCGCATGATAAAATATTGATTTGTTCATTTTTTAAAATTTATAATAACTGGGCGATATTGCCAATGCAAATATAGTAAGGAATCCTAACTAGTGCAAATAATAATTATCTTTAAACTTATTATATTGTTTTAAGTTGTTGAAAATTAATTAGTTATGTTTATTGGAATATTTTGAAAATAAGCAATCCAGGAGTTCTAAAGGGGCGATATTATCCTACTAAAGCAAACATTGCTCAATTATTCTTAAAGAATTCCCGATCTCTTCATGCAGTGGTTTGCAATGCTAAACTTGTATCCAATAAAACTTCCAATTGCGTTTAAAGTACAGGAAGAAGGAAAACCCACAAAGGCATAGTACATATTACGACCCTTCCATACCATTTGCTCAGGAGGCGATCAAAACTATTTAAATATATACCAAATAGTTTAAAATAGAATTTACTTCCTGCTTTTTAAAAAGGCCCGGGAGCCATAATGTTTGTTTAATGACTTTTGAGAGTTCTTTCAGTTTTTTCAAATTCTCTGCATTCAACTTGGATTGTATAATTTTGACTTCTTCGACTTCACCAGTATCACTTATTTTTATTTCCATCCAGAACCCTCTTTCCAGTAAAGGAGAAAGTCCGGTCGATGATAAAAAAATAGAGGTAAGCCTGCTTATTTTAATGTCTGCCAGTTTTAGGGGATTATCAGTTATTTCATTTTTGAAAGATATATTTACCAATTTTCTTATTAAAAACGTGCCAAAATCATGAATACATGATCCCGATTGCCCCGAATACATTTCATATCTGATTCGTGGCAAGTAATCTATAGTGCTATCGTCGAAATACTCATTCATAGCAAACATTTTATCGGCCTGTTCTGTCGTATTTAAGATATTGTTACACACTTCATTTACATTAATTTTGGCTGTTGGCAAACCATTTTTCTGGCTGAAAACTTTAATCCCATTCATCACGCAAAAGACGATTAAAAAAATGTACTTGAGTTTCATATATATTCCAATTCAACTTGATTTGATGTGAGCCGATTGAGGTTGAAGGTCACATCCATATATCCGCTATAATTTTGCGTCTGCAAAGGTATAACTTTTGTAATTACACAGCCATAAGTTTAATCTTATCGTCGTGACGTATTTTGTCATCATTTTTGACCATCTGCGTATCGCTGAAGCTTTAGCGGAAGTATAAAATGCCGACAAAATGAATTTCCAACTAACTTCTAGCCCAAGATTGCAATCCAGGACTAGAAATGTTAAAGCCCGATAGGCTTTTTATTTGAAATGTTATTTTGGCTGTGTAGTTACTAACTTTTTAAATAGTGCTCGCAAACTCCTTACAATCAACACGTTAATTCAATGGTTCTCAAGGCCAGTACCATCCATGTACATCTGAATACTAAACGTTTTAATTCGATGGGTAGGATCAAATTGATTCGATTTTTTACATCTTTAATTCATATGGACAATAGATTGGCAGACAAATGTTGCATTTCGAAAATATCACTAAATCACAGGGAATTGCTTGCTGTCGCACTTAGATTTTGACCAATTTATAAGTGTGTTGCAGACCATCGAATTGTATTGTAAGAAAATAAACACCTGACCTCATCGATTGATTTATTACATCCGGATTTTTAGATTCTTGAATGATCCTGCCCTGGGAAGACCGCAAAACAAAATACTCATCTCCTTTCAATCCAGAAAGCTGCAGCCGATCTCGAAATGGATTTGGGTAGAGCTTGTATTTAGGTGAAGCGTCTTCAACTTCGGAAGTGTTTACGGGCTGGCAAGGAGAAATAACTGAGCGAATAAATTCTATGAGGAATTGATACTTATCGTTGTTACCCGAATATTGAATGCTATGGATTAAAGTGTCTCGATCACCAATTCCCAATTCATCGTATTTGTCCATGATGATGAATCCATTGTTGGGGTCATGGGAATCAAAAGCGACTCCCGGCTCAAAGCGGTACACAAAAAATATCGGAGGAGAAGTTGCTTTTATCTCATTCGGTGGATACCACCAGGTAGAATCGGCCCATGTCCCGTCGGGAAGGGCATTGTACATATACAGGCCCTTGATGTTCGGATCTCCGCGATGACTGTATTTCCAACTCAAAATGCTTCCACGCGAAGAGCCGCCAATGATGAATTTGGTCGTGTCGAAGTTGTAGGTATCTGCGTTTTCCTTAACCCAGGCAAACATCAACTCCGCATCGTTCCAACCGGTGTCCACCTCCGCTGGCGTACCGACAGATGTAAGAGATTCCCAGGCTACAATAGACACACCTTCCGCCATGAGTTCCTCAACGATGGAGCTGGGCATATCCGTGGTTCCTCCATTGCCGTGTGCATCAAAATAGACTGGGGTAGGGCATTGGGAAGGTGCAGTATAGATGTCCATAAATTGTCTTTCATCTGGTCCGTAAGGCACTCTTTCGTAATCCTGTGCCCATAAAGTCATAGGAAGCCCAATGAGACTGGCGATAAAGAGGAATATGAATTTTCTCATGTCTATTCTTTGGTACGATGATGGTTCGACTCGCAAAGTATCAATAAGTTTAAAAATTAAAAGCAACTTAGTATGACTTCACAGAATAAAAAAGCATCGATTAAGAAATCAATGCTTTTTTAGCTGTTGAAGTGATTTAAAAACATATTAGTAACTACACAGCCATATTTTTGGCAAACAGTTCATCATTATAGACCTGTTGGATAGACTCCAATACATTACGTTCATTTTTTACCATCGTAGAAATAAATGAACGAATATTCG
>JBCCVV010000186.1:0-13483 GCA_039194925.1 Bacteroidota bacterium | reverse complement strand
GGGACAGGCTATTTTTCTTTTCATAGCATTAGCTATAGGATGAATGAGCGGTCGAAGAAAAACAATGGAATTGTTTTAGCGAATGAACCGAAAGCATACCTTTCGGCGTATCTAAACGTAAATGGACACAACCTGCCTGCCCAAGGGTACGTCAGGCAGGTGCTTTTGGTGATAGGTGTTGAGTGGATTTTTAGACAACTTCAATTATTAGATTGGATTTAATTGAATGTAAAACGATCTGTAATGCAGACTAAACATGGCATTATGTCTTTTCTGAAATTTATTGGGGTAAATAATTATTAACCAAGAAGTAATATGTTTCTGTAAAATGAATGATCTGTAGGTCTTGCTTTTATCTAAAGACTATTATTTGTTTCATGGATAGTGAATGGTAAACATGTGTTGATCATTCTATTGAAAAGACAAATATCAAAAGGTCGATCATGTATATAGTTGCAGAATACTTCAATCAAAATTATTATTTAAGAGCGTATGAAGTTCAAGTTTTTATTATTGTTTTTATTCGGTTTGGTTATGGTTTCATGTGGAGATGACGAACCTGATACACCAGAAGTTTGCGATACCTTGCAAGAGACTATTATTGGCATTTGGGAATCTGATGAAAATCCAGGTACTACCGTTGAATTTACAAGTGGAGGTAGGGTTGTTGATGACAGCTTTTTATTTGTTGATGATGATTTTCCTGCTGGAGAAACTGTAAATAAAATTTACAACTTTGAAGGTACCGATCGAATCGAATTTACCTATTCAAGTGGACTAAATTTTAGATCCAGAACAGGAACCATTCAAGATTTCTCTTGTGAAACTTTTAGAATTGCCGTAAATAGTTCAGTTTTGAATTTTACCAAGCAGTAAAAGTTGGATAAAATGAATTAAAAGAGTTACAATCAGATAAAAATTTGAATTGTAGCTCTTCTTTTACCCCTTTAAGATCCATAAATCGCCGAAACATAAGGCCCATTCATAAACGCTTCTGGATCAATTTGTGATTGTAGAACAGTTCCGGCCCATTCGTTTTCGATCATCATTCTTGCCATTTCACAAAGTGGTGCAGCAGTTGTTGATTGAATTGCTCGCAATACTTTATTTCCGACTTGTGAAGGACTTACTTCATATGCTTTTTCGATCTTACGAAGTTTGTTCTGCTTGTCTTTTCCCGTTACCGATGCATAGACAATAACCACATCATCCTCCACCGAAGGAATTTGATCGAGCATCGATTTTTCTAAGGTTTGGATTCGGTTTTCGCCTTCTGGAATGGTATCCAATACCTCATCTACCCACTGATAGTGGCCGGGTAATCGAAGGGTTTTGTAGTCGAGATCTTTTATCTTTCCGGCAAATGCGGTTGGCAGATCTGCCGCACCTCCAGATGTGAAGTTGTCTTCATACTCCTTGCCGTTGATGATTATTTTTTCCCGTCCGGATAATGCCGGAATATTGACCGTCTCATAATCTTTGACGACTACAGCATCTTTCAAATATTCAGTTGCCACTCCAATCGGACTCCAGGTAAAAGCGTAGTAGTGCGGTGCAGAGGCATGTCGGGTTACTGCTCCGACCTTCATCGTCATACTTTCCAGCTTGTCATTGTCATATTCAGCGACAAATTTGTTGTACAATTGGCATGCTAATATGTTAATGAAACCCGGGGCAAGTCCAGTTTGTAATACAAAAGCTGTAGATGCATCGTTGGATAGTTCCATAATCTCATTCGTCTCTTGTACATATTCAGTAAGATTGGCATAATGGCAATTGTGCTGAAGGGCTAACCTGGCCATTCTTGGTGCCTGACTTCCCGGAAGACAATCTAATATGACATCACTTTTGGTAAGAATTGTATCCATTTCCTCGCTACTTCCCGAAAGTGGCATGAGTAGTGTTTCAACATTTGCCTCGTGAGTGCAACCTTCTAGTACGAATTGTTTGGAATAAAATAGTGCGTCTTCATTTATATCTCCCAAGTAGATGGCACAATCCATTACGGTTTTATACTGAGAGAGTATTAGTGCTGCTGCCTGACCAATTCCGCCTGCACCTGCTATGAATATTGTTGCTTTTTTCATTAAGATTATCAAGTTTCATACAATCTTCAAATCCGCACCTTCGAATTGAAGATGATTTCAGAATAATCGATTGATGTTAGTTAGGGTAAATCGAAAATCGAAGCAAATGTATTAAGATTTTTCTAATATGAAAATTTCCTATTCACAATGTAATTGACAGAATACGAATAAGACCGAATTTGGGCATATCAAGGATGTCTCTTAATGAATGTTTAATGCTTGCTAATCGATTTTAAGATAATTAGCAGAACAATCTCCAATACGATAGATAATAATATCTTCCTCCAAAGTGAGCGACGCTTTAATGTTGCCAAAAAAGCAATCGTCTAAATTGTATTGATACATGCCCCAGGTGATTTTGTTGGGGTCATTATTCGCGGTAAAAACAATGGTGTCCACAAAATTTACTTCTTCCTGATTGGTTGTATCCATTATACATTCATTTTCTGCTTGAAAAATGTATGTTCCTATCCAATTGGATTGTGAACATGGATTTTCGTTTTTGCCACATTGGATGAATGCTACTCCCATTAGAAGAATTACGAAGTAGGAAAGGATGGATTTCATAATGGATTTTTATGCGGTGCAAATATATGGAATATAAGGAATGCTTGAAGATTAAAGCTCAGCGATAACTTGAGGAAACGCGAGTGAAATACATATTACTATATAATGCAATATGTAAAATGTTGTAATTAAGTTAAAAATAATTTACGTTTTGTTGTAATATGTAAAAAGTGCTCTTATATTTGCATTGTTGTTGTTTCCCAAAGACAATGACATAAACATTT
Source organism: Bacteroidota bacterium (assembly GCA_039194925.1). GTDB lineage: Bacteria > Bacteroidota > Bacteroidia > Chitinophagales > Saprospiraceae > CAJXUU01. The sequence goes on along the minus strand of JBCCVV010000186.1, from coordinate 10,605 downwards.
TTTAAGGATTCTCAAAACCCGATTTACCATGGCAAAGTCCAAGGCAAAAAAATCGACTGCTAAGAAGTCACGCGGTACGTCTCTCAATGATGATCGCATCCCAAAAATACTGGGTGTAGTTGCAATACTACTGGCCATTTACCTGACGGTTTCGTTTGTATCGTATTTATATACATGGAAGACCGACCAGGATAAAGTATTAGCGTTTAGTTGGGAAGTACTTTTTCAGAAAGACTTGGTCGTTGACAATTGGTTGGGTAGATTGGGAGCATTGGTATCCAATGCATTTTTTTACTGGGGCTTTGGGTTGCCATCATCAGCTGTGATCGTATTATTATCAAAGCTGGGAATAGATTTAATCCGTAAAAAACCTTTAATCGAATTCTGGAATTTGGCTAAGCACGTGCTTTTATTTATGGCATTTGCCTCTCTTTGCCTTGAATTTATTCTCAGAAACAGCGATTTTACCTGGGGAGGAGCATTTGGTCAGAGTACATATGTATGGTTGAGTAATTTCATAGGTCAAATCGGTTTATTCTTCCTTTTACTATTTACAATGTTGATCTTTTTTGTCTGGAAGTTTAATCCAAATCTGGACAACATTGAGTTTTCTACCCCATTGGGCAATCTTAAAATGCCTACCATGGATTTTCTGACCAATTTTAATTTAGATAGTGATTTAGACGTTGAAACGTCCAAAAATAAACATAAAGCTGCGACTGATAAAGTCCCTGAGAATGACGATACGTCGTACGTAGCATTACGACCATCCGGGCAGGCTCAAGAGGCCATTCCAAAAACCTCGGATTTGAGTGAAAACAAGGGAAGTTCAAGTTCTGATTTAGAATTTGAACTCCCCGAATCACTTGGTAAGAAACGACCCAAAGTAGCTACCTCGGCTAAAACAGATCTGGAAATGGAGGTAAACATTCCCGATGCTCAGCACAGCAGCGAAACAAAAGAAGAAATTGACCCAAGGGTATTGCATCCATTTGACGAGTTGATTCCTAAATTTCAGGAGACCACCGTGCCGGAGCAGATGGTGGTAGATAAAGAAAATGATATTACTTCAAGCGAACCATACGACCCAACTCTGGACCTTTCCAATTACGAATATCCAAAGCTGGAATACCTGGAAACCTATGAAGATCAGAAAGTAACGATTGATCGATCCGAATTAGAAGCAAATAAGGATCAGATCATTGAAACCCTTTTGAATTATAAAATAGAAATTACTAAGATTCGGGCTACGATTGGGCCTACGGTAACTCTATATGAAATCGTCCCTGCGCCAGGTGTAAAAATCAGCAAGATCAAGAATCTTGAAGACGATATAGCATTAAGTTTGGCGGCACTAGGAATTCGGATTATAGCGCCGATTCCTGGAAAAGGGACTATTGGTATAGAAGTACCGAATAAAAAGAAGCAAATCGTTTCGTTGCACGAGATGCTTGATTCTGATAAGTTTAAGAATACCAAAATGGCTCTTCCAATCGCTTTGGGTAAGACCATTTCGAATGAGGTGTTTATTGCTGATCTTGCAAAAATGCCGCACTTGTTGATTGCAGGTGCAACAGGACAAGGAAAGTCAGTAGGTATCAATACAATTCTATGTTCGCTGTTGTATAAAAAGCATCCTTCACAACTAAAGTTGATCCTTGTAGATCCAAAGAAGGTGGAGTTGTTTCCATACAACAGTATCGATAAACATTTCCTGGGCATGTTGCCCGATCAGGTTGAACCGATCATCACAGATACTTCGAAAGTGGTCCAGACGATCAATTCGCTATGTATTGAAATGGATGAACGGTATGATTTATTGAAAAAGGCCAGAGCAAGAAATATCAAGGAGTACAACGAGAAATTTACCTCCAGAAAGTTAAATCCAAACGATGGGCATAAATTCTTGCCGTACATCGTATTGGTGATTGACGAGTTTGCCGATTTGATCATGACTGCAGGTAAAGAGATTGAAATGCCGATAGCAAGATTAGCGCAGTTGGCCAGGGCCATAGGTATCCATTTGGTCATTGCTACGCAGCGTCCATCCGTAAACATCATTACCGGTATAATCAAAGCGAATTTCCCGGCAAGATTGGCTTTCAAAGTAACTTCAAAGATTGATTCGCGTACGATTCTCGATGCAGGAGGGGCGGACCAATTGATCGGTAGGGGAGATATGTTGTTGAATGTAGGAAGTAATATTGTACGACTTCAATGCGCTTTTGTAGATACACCAGAAGTGGAGAAAGTAATTGATCATATTGCCGAACAGCAAAGTTATCCGACACCATTCTATTTACCTGAATTTAAAGGAGAAGAAGAACTGGGTGGAGAAGGATCTAACTTGAAATTTAGTGATTTGGATTCCATGTTTGAGGAAGCTGCGCGTATGGTTGTGGGCAATCAAAATGGTTCAACCTCCAGTATACAGCGCACCTTACAGTTGGGGTATAATCGGGCAGGACGGATCATGGATCAAATGGAGAAGTTGGGAATTGTAGGGCCTGCGAGGGGTAGTAAACCCAGAGAAGTGAATTTCTACAGTCTAGAGGAGTTCGATAATTTCTGGGAGAATTTGAAAAAAAATAAGATGTAGCATTAATTGCTAAGAAATACAACATTGCATGATTTGAGGACTCGGGAATGGTTTCGGGTCCTTTTTTATTGCTCAATTTTTTAGTTGATCAGTTGTTTAGTTGTTGAATTGCTGAGTTGTTTAGATAAATAGTGGCAGAGTTGAGCAGTTGCTCAGTGGTTTGTTCGCGGTCTTCGACCTGCTGTTTATGAGGTTAATATTTTTTACGTTGAAACTGGTAATTGAAACTCATGATATTACTTTATGGAACTGATTAATATAAATTCATTAGGTGCAATGAAAAATATAAATAAACAAAGCGAAACTTTATCAACCAGCGCGGCGATCGGTAAATAAGCAAATAATGTCTGGCTTTCATCGTTCATCTTCAATCAAAACTATTCGTCAAAAAAAATTATCTTCACTCCATGCATCAGAAAAAAGAAAAATTCAACGGCAATTCGTTTTTATTGAGGACATGGCAAGTTGAGAATCCAAAGGCAAATATTCTAGTTGTACATGGGTATGCGGAGCATTCGGGCCGGTATGCTGATACGGCTGGAGTGTTGAATCGGCAAGGATATTCGGTGTATGCATTTGATCGACGGGGAGAAGGGGAGTCTGGTGGCAGACGAGCTATTGTAAATACGTTTTCTGAACAGGTGGAAGATTTAAAAGTTGTGATTGGTAAAATAGAAAAAGGGGAGAAGAATCTATTTTTATACGGTCATAGTCTAGGAGGCTTGATTTCCACGAAATATGTGATTGATTATCAAGCAGAAGGGATTGATGGTTTGATTTTATCTGGTCCACTGTTGATGCCGGATGAGGATATGTCTCCATTTTTACAGAAAATTGCGGGGTTAGTAGGGAGGTTGTTACCATTTATGCCCGTGGTGAAAGTAGATACTTCATTGGTTACGCAGGTCGAACATGAACGAAAGGCATACGACGAAGATCCGTTGGTTTTTCATGGATCGACTAAGGCCAGGACAGCTTTTGAATTTTTACGAACCATGAAATCAGTAAAGAAGCACTTTTCTGAAATAAACATTCCATTCCTTGTGATGCATGGAGCCGCTGATAAATTGTCTAATCCAAAGGGTAGTCAATTGTTGTATGACACCGCAGGATCAAAAGACAAAACGATTCATATCATGGAAGGAATGTATCATGAAATCATGCGAGAGCCTGACAAGGAAAATTTCTTTGAAATGATGACAAATTGGATAGCTGCACGGTTGGATTAACCAAAAAGTCACAGATAACTCCAGGAATTACGCAAAGTACATGAACTTAACCCATAAAGTGTGTATAAATAAACACGAGGGCTCGCTCAGTGATCGTTTATTCTTAGACAGGGGAAGCATTGCAAAATCAAATGCTACAGAACCACCAATCGCTCCATCTCAATCTCCCCATTCACTTCCAGCTCTACTTTAAATACACCCGGATCAAATTTCTTGGTTCGTATGCGCTTCTTGTAAACTCCTCCATTCTTGAATTCATGATGCAAGAGATCAAAAACTTTATTGCCTTTATGATCCACAATCACCAAATGTACATCCCCGCCAGTCTTTAAGTAGAATTGTATGATTTGCTCATCAGACCCATCAAGTGGAATCACTCTTAAGCCTTCAATTTTGGCCAATTCTGCTTCCTGTCGAATTTGGTCAATTACATCTTTTCTAAATTGGATCGGAGCCGTTCTGTTTTCAGTATCTGCACAGGTATCAATGGCAGCAAGGAAAAGTGTATTTTCTCCCGTCTCAAATCCTACATCCAGCAAGACAGATCCACCACCAATAAAGCTTACGACATTATTGTTTGCAATTTGACTAATCGAATTGATGTATTCCTGAGCACTATATTTTTCGGTAAATAATGTGCTGTCACCTAGTGTGAGATTATCATCCAAACAGTCATTTTCATCGTATGGTGTTCCTTCACATTCACAATTGGAGTTGTATTTATCTTCCAATGTGTAGATATTTCCATCATCACAATCGGTACCCAGTAATGGACAAAGTACAGCGGTAAAAGCAACCTTACCCAAACCTTTGCAATCGGGCTCGGTATCCAGACAAGTGATTAAAATATATCTGGCATATGTTCCTTGGAAATCAGGGCCTGAAAACCCGGAATATCCAGAAGCGCCAGGTGCCGTGGGCCATGTGTAAGAGCCGTATTCGTTCCAGGTTGCGCCATCGTCTGAATAGTCAATAGCCACATTTTCAAAACCTTTATCCGTTTCATTAAGGACATTGTAATTCCAAATTTGTGTTTGATGCAACTCATGTCTGGCGCCAAGATCATACATAATCCAATGTCCATTACTACGAAGGGGATTGACATTGGGTGAAGTTGCACAAGAAAGCCAATTGTTTTCAGGATTGTTGTCCAATTGATCGGTTACGCTGCATTTGTCATAGGGAACATAATTTGCCAATGGGCTATCACAATCTGGTCCTGAGCAAGGTGTTCCTACGCATTCACAATTGTCATTATACAAGTCATTATTGGTAAATATATTTCCATCATCGCAAACTGTGTTTTCCGGGATACATGCAATTTCGCAATCATAATCATAGAAATAGGTGTTGGGTATTCTTTTCCATACACCGGGTTCGGTATAAGGGGTCTGCCAGAATGCTGAAAAGTGTTCCCAGCTTCCACCGTCTTTATGATTGATTTCAATATAATAGTAGGTATTGGCCTCCAGGTAAATAAAAGAAGTGCTTTGCCATAAATACTTATCGTGTTCTGTCATGCCTGTGGCGCTGGTTAGTAATGCTTGATGAGCTTGTTTGTTTTCGGGAGTTTCATCCGAACTCAAAAACAAAATGGCATTGTAATTCCCGGTTATGTTAAATTTATAATTGCCAGAAACGGGAACAGTCAAAAAACCTTGTATCAAGGTGCCAAAATCATCTACAACGTTTCTATTTGGAATACCCATAAAATTAAGGTTTTCGCTGTATCCGGGCGTACCGGGATAGATGGCGGATTCGTATAGATCGTTCAGATCACTTCCAGGAATGTTGTCGTATCTGTAATTGATAATTTTTCCTCGTTCACCCACACATGAATTCGCTGTGCTCTGAGAACCCATACAATTGCAGAAACCATCTTCCATATCGTTTTCGGTTCCAGCATTGCCATCATCACAAGGAGTTCCGACTTCTGGACATAGATCCGGTTTACAATCTATGCCTTTCAAAAATGCAGCGGTCACAATGTTCCAATTGTCCATGTCTACTAAGTCCGTTTTCCAATACACCGTGGCATGGTCACCACCTCCACCTTCTACATGAAGAAGTTCGAAGTAGTAATTTACGTTGGGTAGTAGCTGGATTGATGCAGACGTTTGTTCAGGGAACTCGTCATGATTTTCTATACTGGTATAGCTTGGAGTATTGGCGACTAATACTTTATTTTCTGGATTTTGGTCGGTACTTAAATAAAAGTTGACCCGATCATCACCCGTTACATTAAAGATCGCCATTGTGGCACTCGGTACGTGTAAATATCCACGAACTCTGGTTCCAATATTGTTGTCGTAGTTAATTGGGGTTTGTAGTCTATAGATTGTCTTTTCCAGCGATGGCCTGGTTGGATAATTAGGCATGGCACTTAGCTCCGACATTTCATCATCAATAAGACCTTGCCATGCTTCCCATACCAGTACACCTTCCTCACCCGGGCAGATTTGGGCATTTATGTTGGATAGAAAAAAGAAAACTCCTATAATATATACGATTCTTAATTTCATTGTTTTGATCATTTCCTGGGTTTAAGAAAACATTCCTATGGGTGCATAATTGGATAAGGGAGGTTCTGTGCAATTGTTACTTGAATAAAAATTGCAAAGGTTGGGTAAGATGTAGTCCAAATCATTGGGTGACGCACCAAACCAAAGGGCCAGCTCCGCATAAAATTCATCGACGGAAGTTGTAGGCAGTATTCTTCCGCGATTCGACAAATTGAGATCATTGCCATCCAACGCAAGGGACGGGTAATCTCCAAAAATCTGTCCTCCATTGATGGGACCTCCCATGATGATCTGATTTCCTCCCCACGCATGATCTGAACCGTTTCCATTGGTGGTCAATGTCCTGGCAAAATCTGAGATCGTAAATGTGACCACATCATCTTGCATTCCTATCTCGGTCATGGCGTCATTAAACTCTGAAAGCGCATTGCTTACTATCGGAAGCATAACATTTTGATTACCAATTACATTATCATGATGATCCCATCCTCCGAGGGTTACAAAGAAAATCTGTCGATTGGCTCCAAGATAGGAGCGAACACTTATAGTTTCGGCGATTTTCTTTAGATCTCGGGACAAATTGGTGTCTGAAAAGGTAGTTGATAACGGAACTATGTTACCAAATGCTTTTTTGAATATTTCAATACTTTCAGCCGTCTGGCTGGTCAATGAAGACATGGTTTGATGAAAGATGTTGTTGTATTCTTGTTCAACCGCATTGTTGATCACGCCATTTTTAATATCATTCAGAAAACCGGAATTACTCCACCAAGAAGGTAAACCATCATATCCGATATTGGCTACGGTAGTATTGTTTGAAATAGAGTACTCATTGTATTCATTCCCGGTTTGAAATCGATTCTTTCCTGCCAAAGAAATGTTTAAGGACACATTAGGAATTGTATTCATGTCTTGAAGAATATCTGCCATTCTTCCTGCAACTCCAACCGCGGACCTGTTTTGGGGTACGGACGTTTGCCATTGCATAATCTGATCACTGTGTGAATACAATCCAAGAGGCAATTTCTTAGTGCCAGATTGATAATCAGCGGCATTGGCTATTGGTTCTATCAACGTGCCAATATTTGTAACGAATGAAAGATTTCCGTCATCAAACATGTCCCTGACCTTGGTCATCCCGGCATGGATAGCAAAGGTGCGTCCATTATCGTCATAATCCAGGTTGATAAGCTGTTCTGGGTCAGTTGCATCTTTATCCAGAGCAAGCGACCCTCTTGTTGCTACATAATCCGCATATTCTGAAGACTCGGTAGGAACCAGTACATTGAACGTATCTGCACCGCCGGCCAACAAAATACAGACCATGGCTTTATAATCTTCGGTATTTGAAATGATATGAGGGCGAGCTGCAATGGTATTGATCATTCCCAAATTGAGAAAGGAAGACAAAAAAGCAGTAGACCCTATGGCTTTGCAGCTTGCTTCTCCTAAAAATGTTCTTCTTGATATTTTTTGTTTACACATGTTCTTATCTGTTTATAAGGTATTCAGGAGTGGTCATCGTCAAATAGATGGCCAGTTTCGCTCGCATTTCGAAATCATTTTCATTGTTCTGTGCGAATTTTTTAAGTGCTTCAATTATGGTGTCAATCGTTGTTTGACTCATTCTTCCTTGTGCCAAAATCAAATTCAAACGATCCATAAGAATGTGAAGAGTTTCATCTGTGGTATACATGATTTCATTGGAAAGATCCAAAGTGGACATCTCATCAGCATACAGGTCGTTATCTTCTCCATTGTATAAGTCATATTCATCCGCAATATTCTCGTTCACGATAAAACGGTAAAGTGCATTGATCCAGCCCGTAATGGTCTGAGCGTTGGTAATTTGGAATTCTGGAGCAAATAACCCAGCTTCTTCAATTGGTCCAAGTGGTTGGTAATCATACTGGTAAAAATTGAAGACACTGGGCGAGGTCAGCGGTTTTTGTTGTACAAAACGATAGATGTAGTCCATATCATTTCGATAGTCTCCACTTGTGGTACTGGCATTAAATGCTTTGTTGATGTGGAAATATCGAATAAACGGTTCTCTTAATTTTCCAAAGGCAGGATCATTCCCCGAGCTGCATGCTTTTGCTTCAGGATCAAGAAGGATCGCCCGTATAACAGCTTTCATATCCCCTCGCACCCCTTCTCCATTATCGTTGAATGCCTGCGTCACGCGTTCTACATATTCCGGTGATGGGTTTGAAGTCACCATTCTTTGAATGAGCAGAGTTCCAATAAATGGACCCACATTTTGATGATTAAAAAGATTGTCCAGGGCATCATCAATGTCTGCATTTCCGTCTACCGGGTTTCGGTCCGGTACTACATATCCATTCAGCAAATATTTCTCACCGGGTTCGTGATAATCGTTCCACATAGCCATTTTGGGAACATAGCTCGTATCTTTTTGAGCCCCTTTTCCCCATTTATCCCGATCGGCCCAAGTAAGACCCGTAAATATTTTTGAGAACTCAAGAATGTCCATATTGTCGTACGTAGGGACCGGATTTCCAATACTATCCACAATCACCGTTCCATCGGGATTCAGCATATACAATCCGATGGTAAACAACTGCATGATTTCCCGGGCATAATTTTCGTCGGGAAATTGGTTTTCTTCGGGGTTGGATTTGGCATTGTTAACGAAGGTCAAATAGACTCCCATAGCAGCGTGATAGGTAATCTCCTCCATGATATCGCGATAGTTTCCAAATGCATTTTGCAACAAAATGTCGTAATAGTCCGAAAGCGCATATGGATTATTTCCAAAGCCAGATTTGTCCGAAATAACAAGAATCTCACTTAATGCCAAAGCGACGCGTTGTCGGAGATAATCATTCGTAGTCATGTGATATTGCCACCATGAATAGTCCCACATCCGGGCGTTACTTCCCTGGTCTGGATTACCTGTCCCATCCTTCACATATTTATGATATTCCTTCGTTTTGGTAAGCAATGAGTAGGGCATAGGAATCGCCAATTGAGCCTCAACCCAATCCTCGATACCTTCTTGTGTTACATTTTCAATATCGGCTTGATTGTATCCTAATGACGCTTGCGATAAGAATCTTGCGGCAGCATTAAGATTGGGCAAATATCCATCTTGATTCAAAGTGTTTTCAGGATTATTTTGTGTATCGTCGCTGGAGGTAATGCTCACACCTTCATATCCTCCAAAACCGATTACAATAGTGTCTACCTGTGCATAACAAAATGAACTACAGAGTATGGATACACAAATGAAAAGAAAAGAGTGGATTATCTTTTTCATGATAATATGATTTAAAAGCGTAAAAAAAGAGACTGAATGAATTCGAAGCGGTTTAGTCTTCCATCTTTCTTTTAATTGCTTCTAATTCTTTTCTAAGGAGTTTATTTTCTTGATCGAGCTTGATCGTATGTTGCCACAACCATTCAATTTGTGCCAGGAGTTTGGCATCCATTGATTTTAGCTCATAGCCATTTTCAACCAATTCTCCTGCTGAAGGAATATTAGGGAGGTGACGATTCGTATGAATGGAATTTTTAACCTCTTCGAGCGAAGGGGTTTGATCAAAAGCATCATCAGACCATTCCGAGGCATCTCTTAAAGCTACTTTGACTTTTTCTGTCAGTATTCCGTTTTGCACATATAAATTATAGGTGCCGGGTGTTGAAATCAAACTGGTATCTCCAATCACAACTTTGCCGCTTGTTTTGAGCAAAAGTACATCCTGAGCTTGCATGGTAAAACTGAAAAAGAGAAGACAAAGGGTGGATAGAATCAAATGTTTTTTCATTTGTAGATAGTTTTAATATTATGTGGTAGATAGGAAGTTCTTAATTTTGAATTGTACATTCTTTTTTTCTTAACAACTTTGTAAAATTCCCTACGAATTAGTCAATAAAAAAGACAATCAAATACAATTATTTGAACACTACTATTGGGAAAGAAAACTGTTGGAGGGTGTTTCGGTACAATGACTTATTCAAAATTCGTACCATTTATAATCAAAACAAAAATAGGGGTTTATAAAGATATTTTATAAGGGTCTTCTCTGTATAAATATGAAAATTTAATCAGGGTTTACCCTCTGTTTTTTCAATTTTTATGAAGTAATAAAATACTTTATGAAGTAAATTAAATTAAAATCTGACTAACAAACCGCCTAAGATATTTCTGCCAAACTCAGGATAGTTTTGAAATCTTAAGTATTCTCGATCGATAAGATTATTGGCTCTGACCCAAAGACCGATATTATCC
>JBCCVV010000185.1:0-13586 GCA_039194925.1 Bacteroidota bacterium | reverse complement strand
TGGATGTTGGGATGGTAGATTCAACAATCAATACGTCGTCCCAGGAGTCTACATTTATATAGTAGAGATGACTGTGGATCATTGCAACGCAATCCGGCCAATAAAAAAGTTAGGGGATATTACGGTCTTAAGGTAGGGAACTGGAATGAAAGTTATGCCAGGTTATAGACTTTGCAATGAGGCAATTCAATCACTTATTGCTCACCTTATTAAATGTGACTAGTGCTGAAATTTGTACGCCATGATCCAAAAAATAGTCTTGAATGTAAATTTGTCAGAAATAGAATGATGTTTTACCTTCACCACATAATTTACCAAAAAGAACATACCCTTTCAAAATTAAATAACCACAAAAAACATGCAAACGACAACAGGCACAATAACGATAGGAGGAAAAGCCTATCCTACCATAACCTTTAAATACCAAGGAATTATCTACACCTTCATGACGAAGAACCTCGATTTAGATGTAGGAGCAGGGTGCAAATATTATAAAGATGAACCTATTCACGCACAAAAACTTGGTCGTTTATATACCTGGAATGCGGCCAAGCAAGCCAAGCCCGATGGTTGGGATTTAATTGGAGTCATGGCATGGGAAATGTTAGCAGAATTATATACCGTGCCACAATTGGTAGAAGGAGGAAGTTCAGGTATGCATTTTAATTACGGTGGTAGATATGATGTACATACGCGAAAATTTATAGAAATGGGTGATTATGGTTATTATTGGACAGATCAAGATAGAGATGGCCATACCGCTGAGCTTCGTTTCTTTGAATCGCCTGCATTAGGTGGAAGACTTGAAGATAATCAGTGGAATGTTGACAATGTCATGCTCTCGGCTCGATATTTCAAAAGACATGACCCTAATAATGATATAATCGATCCAGCCATAGAACCTGTCCTCAAGAGACCCGGCTTTCAATACGGTTCTTTTACGGATAATCGTCCAGATAAAGGAGGCAAATCCCATACGTATCGAACCATTCATCTTAGAGATGGCAATGAATGGATGGCCGAAAATTTCAATTTCGAGATGAGTCTGGATAAAACACTTGATAATGTAGGCAGTTATGACATTAACCCACAACGTCGAAAATGGTATGGTCTATTTTACACCTGGGATGCTATACATGAAGTTCTTCCGGAAGGTTGGAGATTACCAACTGTAGATGAATGGACTAGTTTGATCAACGCATACGGGGGAGAACATCAGGGTTATGCCGCATTGTTAAATGGAGGTTCGAGTGGATTAGACCTTCAACTTCCTGGATTTCGAGCCGGAATAGAGTATAATAATAGTCAAGTAGGTACATATGGTCGCTATTGGACAGGATCAAAAGACCATGCCGGTAATCATGGTCTTGTAGAACTAAAGTCAGAGGGTCAAACAGCAAAAATCATGTATATATCTATGAATTCCTTCTATCATACCGTCCGCTTGATAAAAAAACGTTAATTTGATAACAAACAAAGTGCTTATAATGTATTGCAACATCTCGCTTGTAGGCGCTTTGTTTATATTGGTTTAACATGAATTTTAGGTAACAATTTCCTGGTGCCAGTCATTCCGTGATAAATAACATTCATATCTGGAACTTTCACCATATGCCATCACCTCCTGTAACCGTCTTCCAAGCAATATAAAAAGGTATAATCTATGAAATTACAATCCTGCCTAGTATTGCTCATTCGATCGAATAGAGGGCATTCTCATATGGATTTTTGGGAATTATTTTTTTTAACAAGCTAGACATTGCCAACATAACCCATTGACTACCTGCCAAATACAATTTTCAATTGTCTTAAACTTACTTTTCTACACAAATTGTTAACTATAAAAATTCTTTTTTCTCTCTCCTGTTTTCTATTTTAACATTTGTTAAGAATAGAGGTGATTTTGGTTTATGAAATTGGTGTTTATAGATCGAAGGAGTACCTCTCATCTTCACAATAATTTTTCTAAAATAACATTTATGACCCCAACCAACTTCACCAATACGCCTACCTTGTTGTTAGGGAACTACGACACAGGTAAACTACCGAACAAAGAAAACTATTTAAAAAAAGCGCACTCCACTTTCTCAAACGATTTACGTAAAAAACATCAATTCAAAGATGAACGCTTTGAAGTTTGGAGAGATTTTGTCGAGGTAGAAGGACAGCACGTACAAAACTTACAAACCTTTCTGTACGAAGCAGGTTTCATGCCCCATTTCACACCAGATGGTATTTTTGGGTATGAGACGTTGGCGGGTGTTCGGCTGTTTCAAGAATATATGCGCACAATCAAAAGTAAAGGTGGCAAACCGGATGGTATTCCGGGGCACGGCACCTTTTCAATGATAACAGAATGGCAAAACCAAAACTACGGTGTATGCGAATGGGCAGACGCTACCCCTTCGGATGAATACAATCAATGGATTGATTTATTGAACAAAAGAAAAAGCCATTTTGAGAATAATCCTAATGCTATATTAAGCAGTAGTGAAAGCTATGACCCTGTTTCGGACACGCGAAAAATAACAGATTGGGATACTTCGACTTCCACTATTCATCTCATTGGTGTACGTCGAAATCAGGCAAAAGACTACGCTGCCAGTGATAGAGACAATGACTTTTTCACTTTGTTAATTAATGGCAAAGTATTCCATTTTTTTGGCTCTACTGTGCCTAATCCTAAGCATGTAAATGCTTATGTAATAGGTAGCGACCCGAAGATTAAAAATTATCCATTTCTCTTAGAAGGGCAACACTGTTACAGACTAGGTTGGCACCAAAGAAGCAAAATGGATAAAACATACAAGGCTTGGCGTCCAGCTGGGCACGGCGTGATTGTTTACAGACAAGCAGCGAATTTTAGCGGTTCCAAGGTGATTGAGGATACTCAAATTCTAAAAAATGGGCTGGACCATCAACCAAATGCCACAATCAACCTTCATTGGTCGGGTCGCGGCACGAGCAGCTTTTCCGGCGGTTGTCAAGTTATTGGCGGTGCCAGCTATATCAACAATCGCGGAGAACTCATCAATGATAGCACCTTCGCAGCCCTAAATGCAAGTGACCTAAGTAAAACGTCACATCATACCAAAGCCGCCTACGATATGCTCATTGATCTTTTTACGAGTTATTCTCCAAGTAGTTTTGGCACCATTGCGTATTCTTTGCTGAGGGAAGAGGAATTGTATGAACTGGAAGATTGGCCACGAGGGCATATTGCAGAGCTGGAGAAGAAGATGAAAACGGTGTTTAATCCATCCTAACTATTTATTGGCTCTATCCCTATTATTACCTAATAATTCAATTACCAAAAAAATAACTATGTCCAACCAAATAATCACGGGAAAAGTAACAAACGAAGACGACGAAGAGCTGATTGGAGTTACAGTTACTGTACAAGGTACTACACTAATGAACGTTACAGATTCGGATGGGATGTATTCCATACAAACCGAATCAGAGAATGCACTTGTATTTAGCTACACAGGATATTCTCCTATTACTAAGTATGTTGGAAGCGAATCTGTAATAAATGTTGTGATGATTCTGGCAGTCCAGATGGATTAGTACAAATCATAACGCCTTGGCTGCCTATGACATGCTCATTGATCTTTTTTACGAGTTGTTCTCCAAGCAGTTTTTGCACCATTGCCTATACATTATTGAGTAAATAGGAATTACATGCGTTGGAGGATTGGCCACGAGGGCATATTGCAGAGATGGAGACGTAGAGAAAAGTAGTGCTTACCTCATAAAAGAACAGACTTGCACAGATCCAATATTAAAAAAAGAAACCCTAATTAAATAAAATCAAATAACTAAACCATGTCGAACAAAACAATTACAGGAAAGGTAACGTATGATGACGGAGAAGCTCTGCCAGGAACTCTGATTTATATTAGAGGTCATTCACTTGAAACAGGTACTACTTCGAGTTTGGAAGGAGAGTATTCTATCGAAGCCAAACCAGAAGATACGCTTATATACATGGCTGAAGGATACATGCAGAATGAGAAGCTTGTGGGCAGTAACACCGTAATAAACGTTGAGATGTATGAACCGCCGGATTTCGAATAGTACTTTTTCATATTATGTGTTGAGTTAATGTTGACGGCAGCATGCTTCTGATGAAGATGGGAATTACTTAGCTTGAAATGAATTGGTTTGCTATATCAGAGTAAGAGGAAAATCGCTTAGGAACTGAAGACTGCCCATACAAGTTATTCCAGCACATTTGAAGAGTTCGTTCATGACATATTTTCTGCAGTTCATGACATGGAAATGTCGGTTCGTTACAACTTTCAAGTTTCCAATAGTCGTCCACTGTAGATTTGTAATAAACAATTTTGTTTTTGATGAGTCATCTATCGACAAGTAAGATATATTAGAATAATCTATCTATTCAAAAAAATTAAATAACCATAAAATCTTAATTTATGCCAGATTTTAATCTAAGGGTCATGACTTGGAATTTGAGAAAGTTTGGTAGTAACAAACCTACTGAGGATGCGAAGGAGGCTTACGAAGAAACTATAAAAAAGATAGAACCTGATATCATTTTAATTCAAGAAATTCAGATGAAAGGTCCCAAAAGCCCCGGTGGAGATGTAAGTATCGAAACCCGGCTACCAACAGACGTTAAAGAATCTGTTGATGTTCTAGCACAGATAACTAATATTGTATTAACCCTAAACGAACCAATGTATTATTATTTAAGCGGAGCTAATTCTGCAGAAGAGAGATCAATGACAGACTGCTATGCAATATTCTTTAAAAAAGAAATTATGAATGATGATGGAGAAATCATTACACTCCGAGCTATTGAAAGTGATAAAGGTATTCAAATTGTGGATGATTTTGTGACCCCATATCCTAATGATACTAGAAGACCAGGCTTAATTGATATAGAAATTAGGCGAGGAAATACTCTATCAACAACTTTGAGACTCTTAACTGTTCATGCTGCTTATAGACAGAGTAGTAAGAGTATGTTTTTAGCGATAAATGGGCTGTCTCAATCTGAAAAAATAGGTGGTACAAGATGGACAAGGAATCACTATTATTTCCCTTATTATACAGTTGAACAAAAAAACACAGAAAATCTTACCACTATTTTCGTCGGAGACTTTAATTCCAATGACCAGATAGTTTTAGGACAAATTACGAATAAATATGTAAAAAACATTTCAGAACATATATACAGTTTTCCATGCAATAACTATCTGTATTGCGAAACCCCTCCAAGAGCAGGGACGGGAACAACCTATAAAATATTCAAAATTGATGAAACTGATCCCAATAAAATTAGCTTAACAGAAAACAGTAGTCGATATGATAAGATATTCTTTCTCAGAGATTCAAAGAATAAAGATTTGATCAAAATTATCAATGAAAAGAATGGAAAAGTATTTGACTTTATTAATTATATGGTTAAGCTAAATGTAGATGCCCCCGATCAAGAAGAACTAGGCGAGTTATTTAAGAACTATTACAGACAACAAGAAGGGAAAAAAGGGTTATCAGATCACGCTCCATATTATTCAGATTTCACGATAGAAACACCAATATAATGGCCAATATCCAAAATATCCATTTGCTTCTAAAACAAGAATCAAATAATAAACACTCCGTTACACTTAAATCGGAGTTGCCTTGGTTTACCCCATCAATGGACAAAATTTTCCTCGCTTTCTTCCCAACTAAACTTATTCTAAATCTACCTACGGTCAATCCAATTCAAGGAAATTCATTTACAGTAAATGGCACAGCCGATATTTGGCATTTTTCTAATCAAGCCATTGTCGTTACGGTAAATGAAATAAATCAAAAAATTCAACTAGAAATTGATTTCCTAGTAAACGATGAATGGACGATCAAGGATAAATTCAATTTTAAGGAAGGCTATTTTATTAATTACATGCACTTCTCACAGAGCAAATTCCATATCGAATCTTCAACTGAGGCTTCTCCTCCTCCACCTGTTGTGAATTTATCTGGTGATGTCAAATGTAAAAAGTTGCCAAAGATTTTTTCATTGATTGATATCTTTAGCTCATCGGCCAAACAATTTAACGGAACAATATCTTCTTTGAATCCCTTGAAATTCGATATAAAAATCAATGGGTTAAAGGATTATGCGGTTGCCCAAAACCTGAATTTAAAAGACGTCACGTACTCCTTGGTAACCAATTGGATAAGTTATCAGAATGAAGGAGAAAGCGAAACAATAGAGACAACTCAAGAATATTGCAATATAGACTATTCCTTAAAAGGCACACTGGATATAGATAATAAGGTAAATCTTAAGGTGGCAACTGAAGTCCCGGTAGTTGCTACCTCATTTAGACTAAACGGACAATTTAGCGAAGGGAATGGTGAACAAGTAAGTTTTAGCGATTTGGCAACAGTTATCGGTAATTCTTCGGACCTATTTAATGAATTCCCCCCATTCTTAAAAAATATTGGAAATGATCTAACTTTTAATGCCTTTGACATCACTTTTGATGTTCATCCATTTAAAATCTTCTCTACAAAATTTGAGTTTGGGGTAAATAAGACGTTCAACCTTTTTCCCAGCCTCGATATATTCCAAATTAGCAAATTAGATTTTTCTATAACCATCTATCATCCTTTCGATTCAAATAGACGAAAGATCACTTTTTCGGTTTCAGACCAATTTCTAATTGACCAGTATCCAATTGACTTTTTTTGTTACGAAACGCAAAATGATGAATTTTACCTAGCCGCAAACTCTGTAATCGGGCATTCTATCCACATCAATAATTTAATAAGCCACTTTCTCCCAAGTGGGATACCCCATTCCATTCCTGACCATTTAACGACCATACAACAATTCTCTTTCAATGGTTTTTTAGCCAAAAACGGTGCGCATTTCAAGCCCAAAAATTACAAGCTATTTTTTGTAGTTGGAGATAATTGGGATGTAGGAGATCATTTTATACTAGAAAAGATAACGTTTCAAGTTGAGAGAAATTTATCCACCCACAAAATTACTGGTTTTGTGATGGGTTACTTTTCCATGCACAATACCGAATTTGAAGTGACCGTGAGCAAACAGGGAGGAAGTTGGATATTTAATGGCTACACTTTTGGTGACTTTATCGAATTTGGCCATTTTTTCACAGAAGTAACTACCCATTTTAGAACTTCATTTCCCCACCCTGCCATACTCAAATCAGCCTACATAGGTGATGTAAGTTTAGTCTTTAACGGTAATACCCATCAATTCGACTTTAAAGGAACAGTAATTTTTGATTTAGAAGGTCATTCGTTTTTTACCATTAATTTACAATTTGATGTTCATAAGCAACGCAATAAGAATAAAATACAATTTACCGGTACGATAAAGATTAGAGAATGCATCTTTACTATCACTTTCGCTCATGAGCAAGCTACGAAGTTCACAGCTTCATGGAAAGAGAAAAACGATAAATTCTTATATCTAACTGAAATCATCTCCTTTTTTGGGTTCGAAAACACCGATGTACCTGATGATCTCAACCTAGCACTAAAACAAGCTTCATTTAGTTACGAAAAAACAGCTAATGGTGATAAGACCATAATTATTAGTGCAAAATCTAAAAACGACGGGGACGCCATCTTTGCGATTGTAACGGTAGGAAGCGGTACAACAAAGAAAAACATTTATTTTGGTGGTTTGGGAGTGAGCAGGACAGGCATCAATCTCACCAACCTCCCCCTAATCAACAGCTACTTCCCGAATGATGACAGCCTGGGCATCAATAAATTAACGATTGATTTTTCATCCGCCGAAATTACTCCAGCCGAAGCAACAATGATCAATAACCTCATCAGCAGTGGTGAGCCCAAGGTCCCTGCAGCGGGCACGACTGGCAAACTCATGCTTGCCGCCGACTTGCAATTGGGCAGTCAAACAAAACCAGTGGCCTATACCTTTTTCCCATTTCCCTCCTCATCTATTAGAGAGCCTTCTGCTTTAGATGCATCTCCAGCACCAGCTGCTCCCAATTCCCAGGTCAAGTGGTTTACCATCCAAAAAAGTTTTGGACCCGTCACTTTTGAAAAAATGGGGATTGCTTACCATGATCAAAAGCTATGGTTGTTGTTGGACGCCGGATTGTCGGTTGGTAATCTGGGAATAGAATTGATGGGGCTATCCGTGGGCACTTCCCTGCAAGAATTCCGACCGGTATTCCACTTGGATGGCCTGGGTATCAACTTCCAATCGGAAGCCTTACAAATTGCCGGAGCTTTTATCAACAAAACCCAACCTGGCTCCGATTCATTTGACTTTGAAGGAACTGCGGTGATTACTACCAAAGCTTTTGGGATGGGTGCAATCGGGCAATACGTCAAGAAAAATGAGGTAAGCAGTTTATTTTTATTTGCAGAAGCGGAAGGTACTTTTGGAGGCCCTCCCGTTTTTTTTGTAACTGGATTAGCAGCAGGTTTTGGTTATAATAGCCAGATTCGCGCGATCACTAACTATCAAGAAGCACAAAATTTCCCCTTATTAAAATTCGGCCAAGAGCCAAATTTAGCCGGCTTAATCGACAGCTTAACACAAGGTACTACTCCCTGGATCAAGGATAAAGCAGGAGCTAGATGGTTGGCAGCAGGGGTCCAATTCAATTCCTTTAAATTAATTCATTCGGAAGCACTTATATTGGCTGAATTTGGTCAGGAATTCATTTTGTCTTTATTAGGTTTTTCAAAAGCACAGTTTCCGCAAAACGCAGAACATCCTTACGCCAATATTGAACTCGACTATGTAGCTACCTATGATCCAAGTGCAGGTTTTTTAAAAATTGATGCAGGTCTTTCCAATACTTCTTTTGTCATTAATCCCTCTTGTTTGCTAACGGGCGGTATGGCTTTTTATTCCTGGTTTGGAACCAATACTCATAATGGTGATTTTGTATTTACGGTGGGGGGATACAATAGCAATCCTTCTTTCTTTAAAAGACCGGCCTGGTATCCCAATCCTAAAAGATTAGGATTTGATTGGCAAATAGGAGCTCATCTTTCCATTTCTGGTAAAGCCTATTTTGCCTTGACTCCACGAGAAGTATTTGCAGGCGCCTACATGGGCGCTGCTTACAATCAAAAGTTTTGGTTCGGCAGTTTGAGGGTAGGTTTTCATATGTCTTTTGATGCACTCATCCAATACAGTCCATTTTTCTATCATTTGAATGTTAGCGCGAGTATTCATGCTGCCTTAACTGTTGGTTGGGGATATGTGTCTCATACCTTCCGAGTTTCCCTTTCCGCCACGGGTACAATTTGGGGGCCACCGACAGGAGCCACGTTGACATTTGGCATCGATAGTCACAGTATATCCATTGCCTTTGGCTCCTCGGAAAATGCGGTTGCGAATAACAACTATTTAAAAAAATTTCACGGAGGAACTGGTAAGTCATTTACCGATTTATTACCAAACGCAGAGAATATTGCGAAGCTAAAACCATTGAAAGGACTGATTCCAAACCATGATACTGGTACAAGCTTAACAGCTCCTTCAGAGCACGAAACCCGCCACTTTGAAAACTCAGATGCTACTGCAAGCGATTGGCTGGTAAGTCCTGATGTATTTCGTTTTTCCTTTTCCAATGCTATTCCAATTACCTCTATAAAAATCAATGGCCATACTACTCCATTTAATGGCAACCAATTTACCATAACTCCTATGGGAGGAGAGAGGGTTGGTACGTTGTCAACTATGGTTACCATAACCATAACCTGTAACAGTACACATCAAAATCCATTTGTTATACAAAAGGTGGATGGAAACCTTCCAACTGCACTTTGGGAAAAAACGGGGTCTGGCACTACTAAACGCCTGGAGGAACATCTGACGGGTCCCGTCACTACTAAACATCTAGAGGAACATCTGACGGGTCTTGTCTTTAAGCCACCCGCTCCCCACCCCATCAACGAAACTCCCTTTACACCAAGTCCGCAGGAGATACTTCCGCAAAATCGAAGTCATATACTTCCATTTAAAAGGAATGCCAACGTTGAGACATGGATACCTGTGGAAAATAGAGAGCGAGTACAACCCGACGCCATTTTGGCTTTTTTAGACAATCTACCAGATAACCAAAAACCAATGGTCATTTAAAGCATAAAAATAAAAGAATGAGTCAACTAGACACTACATCAGCCATAGAAGCTACTGCTGCCAAATTGTATGATAAACTGGAGCCAACGTTAAAATCAGGCCATTATACAATTAAAGTAGCCAATGCTTTAGACGGATTTCATTCCAGTGCGTTGAATAATCAAGCCAACCAGTTTTTTCAGCATAAAACGGTCACTCAAAACATCGGGGTTGGCGGAGAACAGTTTTCTATATTGCCCACCGAAATTTTTTCTAAACATCCGGCACCTAATTCGGCTGGAAACTTTGAAAAAATAATGCCCTACATACAATTCAATCGAGCCTCCTTGCCTTGGATTCGCAATGGCAAAACGGGCCAGTCCTGGATGGCTTTAGTACTACTTACCAAAGAAGATTTAGCACTTAGTTATTCCTCCACACAAACGAAACTACCATCTGATGCAGCCATAATAAGTCAAACCGTACGTCAGTTTCTGCAATCTTCCCAATCAAATATTATCAAAACCAACTTGACGGCTAGTGATATCCAACCTTCCATCTTAGAAAAGAATTGTCAAAGCATCATTATCAATAAAACTACTTTCCAGGTCTATCAGAATGTATTTGCTAATAGCAATTTGTTTTGCCATGTCCGTCATACCGATCAAAGCTACAGTATTACGCATAGTGGATTAAATGCCGATGAAGCACCTCAAGATGGTAAAACTGAGTATTCTGTGGTGCTGTCCAACTTTTATCCAACCCAATCCAATACCACCTACTATGTACATTTAGTTTCTTTGGAAGGGCTGGAAGGTTATATCAACAATGGATTACCCTCAGGTACTAAAGGCGCGCAATTGGTTTCCTTGGCACATTGGCAGTTTAGCAATAATGCCTCAGAAAACGAAGGGTTTAAAAATGCTGCTTTACAATTGATTCAAGATGATCAAGGGCAGCTTTGTCAAGCCGAGGATCTATTATTACGGTTTCCAATTAAAAAAATCCCTAATCAACCAAGTGCTGCCCAATCTCGGCTAAAACAAGGCTATATCCAGAAAGTATACAAAGGATATAAGGGACAGATTGCACCCAGTTGGTACAGAGGCCCCTTTTTTCCAAATGAAGGATCTACACCAGCGAATGACTCACTTGATTTTAAAGGGTTCAAAAGAGCCGCAAACTTCATGTGCTATCATCAGGCAAGCCAGACCCTCAATTTAAGTCATTCTGCAGCGTTTGATTTGGGAAAACTTTTGGCCTTATCCAATGAATCGTTCCGACAAGCTATTGTAAGTGCCCGACAAAGATTCCGACAAACGGTAAGGCGCGAAATGGAAATGGCAAACTCTAAATATATCATACCTAATCAGGAAATTGATCGAGCAAGAGATAAAACTAGTCTGTCCGATAATTTTCATAGCCATGCATACGACCGATTATTTCAAATTCAACGAGAAGGATCAACTTCTGATACGCATGAAACAGATATCAGAGATGGACAAAAAAAACGAGCCTCGCATCTCACTATTGAATCAGTGCATCAATCGTATAATTCTAAGTTGGACGATGGAAGATTAAATGAAAAAGCAACTTTGTTTTTAGAAAAAATTAAAGATGAAGTTGAGGTGATAACGAGCTATTTGGCAAAACTTAGTCTGTTTAATTTTATTCCATTCAATTATTTGGTGCCCTCCGTTACTTTTTTACCAACGGATGCTATTCGTTTTTTCTATATAGATGATAAATGGGTAAACACTTTAATACAGGGAGCACTACTTACAGGACAGCAACATTCAGGAGATACAATTTTTAATGAGGTTTTCACAACTACACTTTATAGACAAAGCCAACATAAAGCGCTGAATCATCGAAAAAAAGCTCTAGGCATCAACCATTTAACGAATCTACCTACTGATTCAAGCCCAGTGGTAAAAGCAGGTTTTTTCATTCGTTCTGGTTTTGTGAATGATTTCCCAGGCGTGTCTATTCATTCTGACGCCAATATACTACGGTTGGAAAAAATAGCTAGTGGTCTGCTCATTTGCCTCTTTGATGCCATTCCCACTCAACTAAGTATCAAAGAGGCAACCGTACATGGGTTACAGTTCGGCAAGAGTGATCAGCAACAAATTATACAAAACAGCTATACAAGTTCGGCAAAAGCCGCAAGTGACTTTACCAAAGAGCAACAAGTTTTAAATCTACTCACGGCAAGTAATCAATAACATCCATTACTGGCATATAAAAAATAAAATGACTGATTTGATAAAAAAATAGATATGGAAAAGAATCATGATTTAGTAGTTCCCATGAAAGTATCAGCATTGGTTGGCAACCAAGACCTTAAGGATAATGGTCAATTTGCGAGAAATCCTATGAAATATAGCAACCTAGGGTATTTTCAAACTCCAGAACCCAATCCATTCAACCATGGTAGATTGCATAACAAAGGCATTATCATTCAATGGACACTACCCGAAGGGTTGAGACATGGCAAACCAAAGAACGATGGGAATCTAAACTATCCATTAGTCCCCAATCGGTGGTTGATCCAAAGACGCTGTAACACTAACCCAGAACATAATAAACTAATCCTTATCAAAGGAGATGAAGTAAATAATAACTCTGCCATCACCAACGCTAGTTTTTTGGATCATAATAAAGAATCCATTTCATATATCCATATTGGTGCTAGCCAAACGACATGGGCTGCTAATGACATCTACGATCCCAATCACCATCAATTTTTGACGGCCATAGGACCTGCCAATCCCAATTTTTCTTTTGTGCAATACAATAATGAAAAAGTTTTTTCTTATTCAGATACATCAGTAAGTGAGTTAACAAGTCAAGATTTATTATTTGACTACCAAGTTGTGGGATGGTACGTTAATTCCACAGAGGATTTGTTTTCCGCTTGTACTACTCTTGAGGAAACACAGCAGCGCTTGAATGAATTATTTTGGAGCGTTTCCAGACAGTTGGGGATTCGCTATGTTTTTCTAAACGGACAAATTAAAAATGTACCGTGGAAAAGTACTTCTCTGCCCTCCCATAAACCCGAACCCGCAAATGTAAAGATTGCCATTGGTGCTACCATTGAGGATGCTCAGGGTGCATTATCCAGTCATTTAACGGAAAAGGAAAGAAGTGCTTTTGAAGCATTTGAATTAGGTATATTAAGTTGGCAGGATGAAGAGTACCTGGGAGGTGCATTTGAAATCGAGCACAATATGAAAGAACGCCGTTTTCTTCCTAGCGTTTGCGAATATTATTGGGTAGTTGCAGAAGGTATAGCAAACAGCACACAACAAGCACAAATACAGAAGCTAAATGCATATCAACAAGAATTAGATAACTTACAGAGACAAATTACCAGTACAAAAAACGAACTGTATCGAGTATGGTGGAAAATTCAATATGGCAGGGCCAATGAGATTCCTTCCTATCATAACCATAGGACGCTTTACAATAACTT
>JBCCVV010000184.1:0-13636 GCA_039194925.1 Bacteroidota bacterium | reverse complement strand
GTTATTTGCTCATCCTGTACTATGTTACAAGTTTTAAATTTGCCCCATATACTATTGGTACATATTCAATAAATTATTATACGTAAAATAAAAATGTAAAAAATACCACATTAGGAATTTTTATTATTCTCAAAACATAAATAATTTTATGATGAACTTTAAGACCAATTTGTCGATTACAACCCAAAACCGATAAATACAAAACTAGATTTATCATCTGGATTTTTTGGTCACGAATTATTAATCATTTACAAAAAAGGACGATGAAATTACATCCTTCAATTATAGCGTTATTGGTGCTATTACCATTATCAGCTTTCGCTCAAAATTTCCAGGACTGTCAGAATGCTTTTTCTATTTGTGAGAAGAATACCTATCATTTTGATAAATTGGAAGGACATGGAAATAGGTTAGAATCATTTTCTTCCACGAGATGCTTTCAAGGTTTATTGGCAAGTGAAACAAATTCCCAATGGTTGACCTGGAAGGTTGAGAAAAGTGGTTTGCTTACGTTTGTTATCAATCCTTTCTATTCTCAAGACGATTTTGATTTTATTCTTTTTCTAAAAGATGGAGATTGCGGAACATTGAAAGAGGTAAGGTGTATGGCCTCCGGAAATACCATAGGTGATGCTCATGGAAATTATGATTGTCTGGGTAAAACTGGATTGAATCTATCTTCGGTGGATGATTTTGAAAAAACAGGATGTAAATACAACGATGATAATTTTCTGAAATTTCTCACTGCTAATGAAGGAGAAGAATATTTACTTCTAATCAACAATTATAATTCACATGGTGGATTTTCCGTTTCCATCGAAGGCACAGCAGAATTATCTCAGTTG
This sequence comes from Bacteroidota bacterium, assembly GCA_039194925.1. Lineage (GTDB taxonomy): Bacteria > Bacteroidota > Bacteroidia > Chitinophagales > Saprospiraceae > CAJXUU01. The sequence goes on along the minus strand of JBCCVV010000184.1, from coordinate 12,791 downwards.
AGCAAATGTCAAAAAAATACACTTGAAGAGCATATTATTATTACACAAATGTTCCCCAACCCTACAAGTGAAGAAATTCAAGTACAATTTGTTTCTAAAAATGAGGGATTATACAACTTACAAGTGCTCAATGTCAAGGGTGAATTAGTATCCGAAATTTCCAATGAAGCTATTATTGGGTTAAACACTATTAATGTTGATGTATGTGATTTAGTTTCAAATACGTATGTCATACAAGTGCAATTAAATGGTTTTTCCTCGGCAAAAAGATTTGTGAAATCCTAATAGATATAACCAATATACCATCCTAAAACTATAAATATGAAAGCCTTTACGATATTAATGCTTGCTTGTTGCATTGCGCAGGTGTCAATGGGACAAATTGATAATTTTACTTCTTCTGAATATTTTTCACCAAAACTAGAATCGACTGATCCGAATTGGCCGGAGTGTGATATGGCTAAGGCTTCATTGCACTTTACCTCGGAAAATGAAGGACATCTGCATATTGATCGATTTGACAAAGATTTGGAATATAATTTCATGTTGATAAATCGATACTCAAATGATACAATCATCTTCGATTTATCTTATGACAATATAAAAACAGAGGAGCCACTAAGGGATTATTATGGAATGATTCAAGTTGTTTGCTCTGATAAACTAAAGAGTAGATGGAATAAAATTTCATTTAAAGATGAGCATGGTGATACTAGATCCTTAGGGAAATGTTATTCATCAAATTTCCATTATTACCATAGTACAGCACAGAACCAATTGTTTTTAACTTTTATGACCTCGGAAAGCTATCCTCATAATTATGTCTACTCTGCTAACAATAACTTAAACGAACATATTTTTATAAGGGTCAAATGGGATTTAGCCAATGGAAGCACCATAACTGAAGAATACTTTAGTACTGATGTTGTAAGTACGTTTATTAATCCGACTTCTACAGATCCTTATATTTATTTATTCGATGCTCCGGTAAATGCAACTTTAAATGCCGTTGAAGTTGGATCAGGTAGTGTAAATAATTGTGTTTGGCTTGGTCACAGTTCCAATTGTTCTATACAAACTACACACACTTGTGCATATTCCAACACAATTTCAAACTATGTAGATCAAGGAAATTTGCCCAATGCTTACATAGATGTTACTCAATTCTTTTGTGGGCAAAATGATATGGATTATTCAACCTTGTGTGAACTCTCTAGCCAACTTCAAGGTGAAATAATAAATAATGATCTTACATTATCATTTAATGGTTTGCTACAAAGCGAATTTCAGCAACAACTAACATTAACGGAAGTCACTAAAATTGATATTTCAGTTATTGGATTTAATGCTAATTCTTCACAAGAACAGTCAATAACGATGTGGGATGATGGTATGACCACTTTTAATATAGAGAATTGGTCAGGCTCGATACCCAATTTTGGAAACTACACCTCTTTCCAAGTACAATTTGAGCTCCATGACTCTAAAGGAGATTTCGTTTCATGTAATTCATATTCCGAGTTACAGATTTTAATGTCAACGCAATTCTGTGAAATTGTTGGATTGCTAAACGAGAAAGCTACAACTTCAACGAAAATCAATTTTTCATTTCACGATCCAGATGATCCGAATTACTTAAATGATGGGTTATCTGCATTAGGATTAACAAAGACAGAAGCAAAAAGCATAATAGAAAGTGCGACGTCTTCTATAGATTTTCAACTTTCATACAGTAATGGTGCTGCTTATCAACAAATAACTGAAACTGTTAATATACAGAGTGGTTTTGACCTAGAAACATTTGAGCTAAGCTATTCTGTGGATGCTGTTACACCATTTTCAGGATCGCTTTCAATAGATTATCTGGATATAAATAATAACACACAGAGTTGTCTTATTAGTCCTCTAGAAATAGAGTATGAAGAGGGAGAAATTGATCTGGATGAATTTCCAACAATCGATTGCAATACTGTGCCTGCTGATTTTAGCAATTTGTCACAAGTTAGGAAGGATTCTGTAAATGAAGGAAGTGTAGTAAAAATAAATGGATTTCCTTTACTAATCTTGGACATTGCAACTGGTAGCAATTCGACAAGTATCAATGGCGAAGGGATCATACCACTTCCATTTGATGACAAACAATTATTTGTAGACCTATATAATATAGTTGTTAATGAGGATGGGTATGTAATTCAAGGATATGCAAAAGGAAAAAATGGACCAGGTATTGGAGCATTTCCAGACTTTAACTTACCACCTCTATATCTAGGTGGTGAAATTTGCGTTCCGCCTCCAACGAACGGTGGATTGGACGGTGACGGCATTGATCCTGCCACTGGATTGACAGGTTATGGATTTAATCCGGATACAGGATTGCATTACTTGACAGGTACGGAATATGATCCTAATGGATACGATGCCGATGGTAATCATATTGACACTGGAAAGCCATGGAACGAATCTGGGTGCACCAGAGATGGTGAGCAATATGCTCCCAATCCTGAAACTGGGGAAATGGAAAATACATATGAACCCTGCGATCCTACTGGAGGTAATGCAGATCCTGTAGCATTGGACTCTTTTATTAATGCGGTCAAGCCATTATTATCAGACTCCCTTTTAGCAGTATATAACGAAAAAAAAGATGAACTGGCCCTTGAATTGCAAAGTAAATCTACAAGCTGTGATTCTATGAAGTCGTTATTGCTTACAGATGATTATATCAATCATCCAATGGCATATGGTGAAAACAATAAATTGATCAATTTTGACATGATCATTCATTTTAATCAAGAACCAAAGCCATTTCAACCATTGGGGAATCGAACTGCCAAGCATGTCAATACGGAAAACTTACATATTGATCTCTATGCCTGTAACCAGTCGTTCGTAAATATTAACCAAAAGCTTATCAAATTTGAATTATATAGTGGTAAGCTGGATACAGATATCAGGAATTATATTGATCAGAAAATTGAAGAACTATCTCAGAATGAATTTGAAGAATTGCAGGATTGGACTAAATTTAAAATTTGGTTGTTGAATACTTTATTAGAATATGTATCTGAAGATTCCGGTGTAGATTATAGCTCTGTAGAAAGTCCAGGCGATCATCATCATCTTAATTTGGATTTAGATGATAATCCATTTTTAGAGGAAAGTAGATACTACAATGCACTCGCTTCCAATACTCCTGATATTATCACTACTTCAAGCAGCAAGCTTAAGGCACTTGATTTTGAATACGAGCAAGGTTTTAGTGAAGTGATGGGGTATCCGAGACCCATTGTTACAGAGGCACTTCGAAAATTTCAATTGGCATCAGGAGCAAATAATATTGCCAGTCTTTTGCCTTTAAATATTGATAAAAGCACGGCAAGATTTGATATCACCATACTTATAAGTAATATCACTATATTCCCACAATCTGCAACCATGGATATTGCAGCTGTTGTTACAGACAAAGACAACAACAATCAAAAACTTGCATTCGGCAGTGAGAATATGCCTTTGAATGCTGGTGTTATGTCGGAAGAAACATCAAGACTAGCTTTGCTCAATGATGTAGGCATCCGATTGAATAATGCGGCACGACTATTTTTAAATTCAGGCCCAAATGGCACTTATCTAAAATGGGATTGTGATGGATTCGCAGGTTTATACATTGACGGATCGGTTCAATTTTGTAGAGAGTATATTTTACCGTTAGATACAAATCTTGTGGTAATTGAAAATGAGTCCGTATTATATGAGCTTGACATAGATTACTTCTTTAATGATTTCTTGGATTTTTCATTTGAAGTCAACGCTTCTCCATTCGAGCTTACTACAATGCCTGGATATAAATGGGAACTTGGTATGTTAGGAATAGATATGACAGAATCGCCAATCAATCATGAAACTCCATTAAATATACCGGCCGACTACAATTCAAAGTTTTTTGATAGTCAAACACTGACATTGGATCCACTTTGGAAAGGGTTTTATGCTCAAAATTTGAAAGTTCGGTTACCCGAAGATTTATTTGGTGATACCTCCAATACATATTCGGTTGAAGTAAATTCATTAATCATTGATGACACAGGATTAACATCGCATATAACCATTGGAAGTGATCCAGGAGTTGTTCCTTGGGAAGATGGAAATGCAAATGGATGGCAACTTTCCATTGAAGAGCTTAATCTTCTGGTTCTTCAAAATAGTATAGCTGGTGGAGGATTTGGAGGTAGAATTGGTATTCCGGTCCTGGAAGACCCGCTGGATTATGATGCCACCATATACAAAAGTGGAATTATATTTAGTGTTAGTCCAAGTAGTACGAGCACATTTACCCCATTTGGTGCAACGGCGACTATTTTTAAGAACAGCTATGTACAAGGAGAGTATAATAGCAATGGCTTCTTTGCAAAAGCTCATTTAAACGGAGAGTTGTCATTTTCAGGCAGCACTACTACTTCAATATCTGACTTAGTTCTCCCTGATTTGACCTTTCAAGGGTTGGAGATGCAAAATATTAAGCAAGATGGGGAAAACAAACTAAAATTTAGTCCGGGTCGTTGGGGAATAAAAAAATCCAATTCTGGAAGTACGGAAGAAGATAAACCTATACTGAGTGGTTTTGGTATAAGTTTGACTGATTTGGGTATTTATTCCAATTCTACACAAGACGGCATGTTCTTGAGGGTCGGGATAGATGCGGATATAATAAAAGAGACTTTAACAGCTGGTGGGAGTATTGAGCTCCATGGACGGCAGGATTCTACATCTTCAATATTCAAAATTGGATATGAAGGACTGAAAATAAATGAATTATACGTCGATGGTTCGATTAAAGGATTTCTGAAAGTCCAAGGGCAGGTCGAATGGTACGATGATACCAATTACGGGAATCATTTTGGAAAAGGATTCAGAGGGGGATTGACTGCTGAGCTTCAGCAATTGTTTCCAGGCTTGGGAGTCACAAGTGCAGCACAATTTGGAACGAAGAACGATCATAGCTACTATTTTGTAGATGTTGCAGTTTCCTTGGGTAAGGCATTAACACTTGGACCTGTAACTTTTGAGCAATTTGGTGGAGGAATTTCAAGTGGAATGTATCCTGATTATAGTATGGTAAATCCTGTACCTGAAATTCTAGATGCTAGCCAAGTAAGAGAAGCACCTCTTGGAACTACATTGACCGGAATACAATATCTCCCCGATTCTACTAGAGGCAATGAATATAAGATGCTGACCGGCTTTTATTGTGTAGAGAAAGACATATTTAATGGTACAGGTGAATTAATTGTACGCCTTACTCCAAAAAATTCTGTAGAAGAAATAGAGATAAGGGCTCAGGGACAATTTTTAAGTGCTCCTGATGAAATCTCATTTGATGGAATTGCTTCTGTGGCCAACGCAATACCAGAGGCCGTCTCGTCCATAGATTCCTCATTAGTAAAAGTAGAAGATATTCCAAAACCAAACATTGATGCCGCCCTTTCGGGTTTTGCCAGCTTTCGATTCAATTTTAAAGAGAAGGAATTTGTTGGAAAGGTTGCGGCTTATTTGAATGCTGCAAATGGAGTAATCAGAGGTAAAGGGGCTAATGATGCGCTTACTATGGTAGATATATACTTTGGTCGTCGAGATTGGTGGATTTGGGTAGGAGAACCAACTCCAGGTAGACGCGCAGGTATTTATTTGGATGTCGGGGTCATTAAAGCAGGTATAGAGTCTTATCTTAATATTGGTACTAAGGTACCTCCATTCCCAGGTCTACCGCCTAGGGTACGGCATCTTGGACGAGACCTGGATCTTAAAGATAGGAATAGAGCTTCCAGCCGTGCATTTGCTTTTGGAGCTTCGTTTGAAGCCTATATAGATGCGACCAAGTTTGGAACCGGAGTAGAAGTTGGCGTGGGTGCTGGATTTGATCTTATGCTTAGAAAATATGACGATGTTTTATGCCTGACTCAAAACGGACCAGAAGAAATTGGATTGAACGGTTGGTACGCTATGGGGCAAGCCTGGGCATTTTTAGATGGGAAAATTAAGGTGTTTGGATTTAATGTCCTTGGAGCTGGATTGGCCGCAATATTTCAGTTTCAAGCTCCAAATCCTACTTGGGGGATAGCTGCATTGGAGGTGAATTATACTTTCCTGGGGGCAGATAAAACATGGAATGGAGACGTAGATTTTGGAGATCGCTGCATTTTCACTACTACGGATCCTAACAATGAATTCGGTATGAATATCATAGTTGATATGCAGCCGGAAAATGGTGTCAGGGATTTTGGAATAGAAGAAAATGTGAGAGCAATTTTTGCCATGCCATTAGCTGATACAATACCTGAATATGGGTTTTTTACGGGTGATCCAAGACCACTATCCTTTCAAATAAATCAGGACAGTACCGGACTGTTCAATGAAGATGGTCCTGTGGAATGTGAAGTCATAATGGATGAAAAGATTAATTCTATCCTATTCAAACCTAAAAACTTTTTGACTCGAAATGATTCATTTTGGTTTGTAGTTAAGGTTGATATTTTTGATAATTATCATAAACATTCTTCTCAATCAAGAATTTCAGGATTTAGAACTTCTGGAGGATTGGAGATTATTCCGTCAAATAACGTGGATTATTCCTATCCATCGGATGGGATGACTAATTTCCATCTTGAACAACACCCTGATCAAATTGGATACATTCAATTGATCAAAGGACAGACAAACTTATTTGATAGAGATTTTGTAGACGATGAAGGAAATGTTGAAGACTATACGATAAAAGCGAAATTTACTTCTAGCTTAGGACATAAGTTTTATAGTGATATTACCTATGATCCTATCAATTATACATTAAGGTATGAAATGCCAAGTTCTGAATTTCAAACCAATACAATGTATAAGCTAGAAATTATTCGAACAATCAGCTTAGAACAATCAAATCAAGGAGTTATAGGTTTAAAGATCACACCTGGTAATTCTAGCAGCATTACGGAAGATAGGGTATTATACACACTTTTCTTTAGAACAAGTTTATATAAAACGTTCACGGATAAATTTAAAGCCATAACAACTAGTGGTAACATCAAAAATTCTGGAGGAGAATCAACAGTTCGAGAACAGACAGATTCTTTTGAACGATATATAAAAGGTAAAAAAGTTGGGTATTCTGATGAAGGAATGGATCAGTTTGATCTAATATCTAATGGATCAGGAGTACCATATGTATACTTCGGTCCTATTGCTAATCTTGTAGATATATATACTCTTAATTTTAAAAGCACTAGTACCGAAAATGTTGGTATTTATCTTTCGTATGACGATGAATATTGGCCTATTAATTACAATTTCATTAAAGAATTTGGATATGGATATGGTGTTGTATATAAGAAGCAAGAAAGCGTTATAGATGATTATGAAATTTCTGAACTTACTTTTTCAGAAAATAATTTTAACGTTAAAAGTGGTAGTTTGAAAATGGGATTCATAGGAACTAAACCAGGGGTGTCCGGATTAAAAGTATCTTATAATTTCCCGGATGGACAAAGACAAACACTTTGGGACTTATTAGACGATGAATTCTTCTCTACTTATCAATTAATAGCAACATTTAACACATCACAAATAAATTACCAAGGTGTACTGTCCGATGATATTACCACGGAAGTCAATGAATTTATGGAATCCGTAAATGATTAAAAAAGGTCTTAATAAAAGATAAACTATAAGCAATGAAAAATTTATTAGTAATACTTGGGTTGTTACCGATTATATTAACAGCTCAAACCATTGAGAATAATACAATTCTAGCTGGCCAATACCATAACAATGAAGTGCTGCTCCGTTGGATTCCTGAAAATTATGATTCCTGGATTGAAGGTATGGAAAATGGGTATATAGTTAGTCGCTATATAATTTCAGATATCAATGGAGAATATGATTTAAATCAGCATTTGGCCTCTAAAACTACAATTGACTCAAATGTTCTCCCCTTAGATTCGACGGTATGGGATAGTAATTCGTTCCAGGACTTTGATGCAGCTGAGGCCGCCAGACAGCTTTTATACAGCGCTGATTTCAACCCATCATTTGTCCCTTCTTCTTTTGAAGAAATCATTTCGATTAATAATACTCGAGAGAATCGATTTACGTTTTCAGCCATGGTCGCCGATAGATATTTTGAAATTTCAGAGGCAATGGCATTAGGTATAAAAGATGCCTCTGTTAATAGTGACAATAGTTATAGATATACACTTGCACTGAGTAGTAATCCAATCGATATTCTTGCTGAGACAATTATCAATATTCCTAAAAGTGATCCTCTTGAAAAAATTGAAAAACTTGATGGAATTGGAGCTGACAAGGTGATAATTTTAGAATGGGATTTAATTCATGCAAAACGATTTTATACATCTTTTAATATTGAGCGATCTTTAGATGGTGTGAATTATGCTTTGGTCAATGATGTGCCTTATGTATTTGGATCCGATTCAAAGGCAGATGCTAATCCAAATAAGGCTTATTACAAAGATAGTATACCTCAAAATGGAATAGACTATCATTACAGAGTGACAGGGCTTAGTCCTTTTGGAATTTCTGGTCCCGTATCTGATCCGGTAATCGCTCAAGGGGTGCCCGGAAGAATGGATGTGGTGTTGTCTGTCGCCATTACCAAAGAAGAAACAAGTGAAGTTCAGATTAGCTGGGGTGGTGTTTCCGCACAACAAGAAGCAGGTGTAGAACGATTTGAGGTACATAGATCGGATAATATTTCTGAAGATTTTGGAAAGATAAACGTTTCAACTCTATCACCAACAAGTCGAAGTTTTACGGACTATAATCCTCTTTATGCAGGGTATTATATTGTAGTAATGTATGACATTAACGGACATTATTATAAATCAAGACCAGTCCTGGCTCAACCTTCAGATATCGCGCCACCACCCATACCTACAGGTCTAATTGGCTCAGCGGATGATAACGGGGAAATTAAAATCTCATGGCAGGATGTGATCGCCGAAGACTTTAGCGGGTATCGTGTTTTTCGTTCCAATCAGAGAAATGGTAACTATATTGATATATCAAAATCCGATGTAAATGAAGCTCAGTTTACAGATGTGCTTCCTACCCATATGGATATCGATAGCGTGTTTTACCGTGTGAAATCAACAGATATTAGAGGGAATCATTCTGACTTTTCAGAAGTTTTAGCATTATCCAGACCGAATACCGTTCCACCTTCGCGAGCTGTACTTCTAAACTTGATGCCCACGGTTGATGGAATAAAGGTTTCTTGGGAGTTAAGTCCAAGTGCCGATGTACAATATCATACCCTGCAAAGAAAGCCAAAAGATAGATTTGGATGGGATGATATATTGCAAATAGATAAAGGATCTTCACTAGAGACACAATCATTTGGAAATGACCTTTTGAAATACAATTATATTGATGAGGAAGATTTGGATCCAATTGTTTATCAGTATCGAATAATAGCAATGGATAATTACGAAAATCAATCCGTGTCGAATGCATTAGAGATTATTCCGACCATCAATAATATCCACGCTGAGATATTAAATTTCTCAGGACAACATACATGTGGGACGAATAACAATTCTGAGCTTACTCAGCAGATAAATAGTTTAAATGCTGCATATACTTCTATATCTAACAATCCTTCAAACGCAAGTTCTATCTTAACAGGCTTAGTGCAGCAAGGCATAATTACCTACAATCAATATGCTAACTTCTTAGGGCCCGGATCCAATATTGGACAGACCATGACGAATGAAATAAATGAACTAAATACGGAGCTCACAATGCAACAGTGCGAAGTGATCTTATCATGGGAGTATAAACCAGATTTCAATGTGTCTTCTGTGGATCTTTACAGACAAGAAGATGGGGGAAGTATGGAACTTTACAAGTCGTATCGGCCAACGGATCTATTACTCAATGACAATCCATATATGGCTTTAGTAGACCCATCAGTTAAAGTGAACAATCGATATTACTATAAAATAATTGTAAACCTTGATAATGCGATGACTTCACCTCTATCTAATGAAATAGAAGTCTCGGTTCAACCATAACCAATTTAGATAAATCAAAAATAAAAGTTATGAAATTCCATATTTCAATTATTAAAATCTTTTTGCTGTTTGCAGTATTTTCAATGGTAAGCAACGATGTAAATTCTCAAAGTTGTTATCAGATAGAAATAGATCATGTCGGAGCAGAAGCTTTTTCACATGATTTGCTAGATGATGCGGCCTGTGAATTGATCGATTCTATTGGGTATACGGGATCGGATCCATTCAAAGTGCTTGCTTTTAATTTATATCCGGTTTTAGGTGCTGTGGATAAGACCATTGGTTTGGATTATAACCTAAATACTATTGATGGTATACTGGCATCTAAAGGATATTACCTGGCCATAATAAAGAAGATTAATTTTGAAGAGGACATATATTCGATGAGTTCTAATCATTCTATTGAATATATCATCAAATACAACTTACCTAGTGCTAATTCTAATGTTAATCTTACGACTTTAGGTAAAAGTGCGCTTTTCGAAGTTCTTCAACAAGAAGCAAATGAAGATATAAAAGAGAATGGCAATACAGTAATAACTGAAATTGCCTTAATGAACAAATTACTAAATAGTCTTGATGATATAGGGACAGAAGAAAATATGAAGATTTTAGGGTACGAATTTGTTCCAACTGAAAATGCGAATCAGGTGCGCTCACTAACAACTTCGAATCCAACAAACAATGAATTCTCCATTATTCAAATGAAAAATGAAAGTGGTACATGGGTGTCAATATCTTCATTTTTACCAACGAGTGGAGAAGCGGATTTTTATGGAAAAACAATAGGTATTAATTTCATTACGTCATCTTCGATAGATACATCATCAATATCTTTAGCCCACGGTCAATTGATAAACGTTACCGATGATATAGTAAACATTCATGTTCACCATGATTCCAATAAAGATGGTCTTTACTTCTTATCCAAATGGACTGAAAAAACAGCTTCAGAAATTATGAGTATATTACTCCAAAGTCGATTAACAGACGCAGGGTTTGATGTGAGTTTTGGTGAGCAAGATTATACAAAACCAGGAAATTCAAGAAATGATGATTGGGCACTTATGAGAAAGCTGCTTGATGAGCATAAGAATACTGACTTATTCAACAATACTTTTACATCTGAATCTGCAAAATTCGGAGTTGGTGTCGGTTGTGGTATTCTGGTTGGGTTCTTAGTCACAATTGACGCTCTATGGGAATTTATTAAAAAGTCTAAAGAAGCGGCTGTAGAATTTATTGAATCAGATTGTGATCTTTGCTTTTGGAAATTAGTAGAATTTCATAATAATCGTGGCCTGTTGCCAACTATGTATAAAGTTTATAAAAAATTAATACGTGACCCTGTATCCGAGGGATATGATAATGTCAAGGAAGTCTCTAAATTAATTGTTAATTCTGCGAGTAGTCTTACTGGTCAAGAGATAGTAAACATAATGAATAATGCAAGAGAGTCTTTATTGGGTTGGTTTGGAGATTTTATTGCAGATAGGGTTGAATTGGGATATGATGTTGGTAAGTTCGCTTTTATAGTTATTTTAGAATATTTTACTTTAGGAGTTGGTACCAAGCAAAAAGCAATAACATATCTAGACGAAGTTGCTACATTTATGACAAAAGGAGAATGGGATAATATTGCTGATAACCTACATAATTATTTAAAAGCGGCCGAAGATACTCCACAACTTAAAAGCTCCGTGAACAAGTGTAAAATTCTAGGTAAAGGGTGCTTTGTGAAGGATACTCCAGTGTTAATTGCTGAGAAAATGAATAAGTTTAGAATGAGAAATTCTACAAGAGCAATTGCTCTGGCAGCAACTATGCCTATTGTTGCTGTACCGATTCAAGATGTTCAGTTACTTGATTATGCTGTATCCCATAAAACGGTAAATACACAGAAAAATTTAATTGCATCATCAAATGAAGATCTTTATTTTGTATCACTTCCAGAGGATCCTTATACTTCTCCCCAACAAAATGAAAGAGATAAGTTTGAGTTGAATCATACCGATTGGTATGGTGTGAGTCTTGAGCAGATAGAAGGACCTACTCTTTGTCAGTTTGCTCTGCATAAAGACTGGATAAGAAATAAAGGATATGAAACTGGAAAAATTGTTTCATTAAACCTTCCGGAGCAAGGAATTAATGGTCAGTTTAGGATTACTTCTATTAAACATATAATTCCTCAAAAAAAACCAGAAGGTGATGCTGGATTGGGATACGATTGGCAACCGGTTACTGGATTGTTTCAACACCAATCTAACCAAGTTTATAGGATTTTTTTTAATAACGGAGAGAAATTAGAAGTGACCTATAAACACCCTATCTACTCCTTATCTATCGAAGATTGGAGACTGGCAGGAGAGCTTGAAATAGGTGAAAAGGTTTTGACGTACCAGGGAGAATCTATTGTAACTAAGTTAGAAAAGAAAGTAGGTACAGAATCTGTATACAATCTAGAGGTTAAAGAATATCATAATTTCCTTGTAGGAAAATCTGGGATTTTGGTGCATAATGCATGTAGCAAAACATTAGTTAAAGATTATCTGGATGGTACTGAAGATATAGCAGCTTTGGATGATGGGCCTGTGAAGTCTGCATTATTGAAATTAAAACAGATGAAGGATTCCGGTGATTCTAATTATCTGAATTTCTTGAATGATTTTCCAGAAGATGTGCCACTTTCATTAGGGGAAGATGTCGTTAAAG
>JBCCVV010000183.1:0-13715 GCA_039194925.1 Bacteroidota bacterium | reverse complement strand
GGGATGCAAAAATCCTATTGAAGTGACCCAACCAGAGGTACAATCGAAGGAATACTTATTAGGTATTCAAGACTTTGATGAAATCATTGAGATTACCAAAATAAATAATTCAGTTATTCCGGTATTTCGACAGAATAAAATTAACGCTGATATAAAAAACCATAACTTTTTAAAGTTTGAGAAAGCCTTTCCCTCAACCAGATATGAATATCAAAAATTAATGTATTTGGTTAAAACCTCTCCATCTACCATTACATTTCTAACTTCAAAATATCCTGAGGTATTTACATTTTCAGAAGAAATACCGGAGGCAATTGCTTTATATTCTCCAAATGATTATGGTCTCGTACCATCCTTGCAAGGTCAAAAAGATTTAGATCTAATCAGAGCGAAGGATGCATGGGATATTACGACTGGAAACTCTAATACAATAATTGGAATTACGGATACAGGTTATGATTTAAACCATGAAGATTTGGTAGGAAAAATAATAAATGTTCGTTCAAATTCAGGAAATACGACACACGGCACCCAGGTAGCTGGGGCAGCAGCGGCCAAAACAGATAACGGAAAAGGAATTGCTGGAATTGGATTCAACTGTAGTTTGGATGTACACGCAGGAACTGGAAGTTCTGGAGCAAATGCAACATTGCAGATGTCAACTGAAGGAATAAGAGTTGTTAATTCCAGTTGGATATTCGGAACCTGTTCCTATTCTTCATACTGGCAAGGAGTTTACAATGAAATATATGAAAATGGGACAACCGTTTGTTTTGGAGCGGGTAATGGAGCAAGTCATTGTAATTTCGGAGCTACGTATCCTTCTGCCTTGAACCACAATATTGCGGTTACTTCTGTTGGATGTGACAAACCTTACGGAACAATAAGTAATTGGGGGACAGGACCTAAAAAATGGAATTGGCAGGATGTACATCATAATTTAGTGGGGGAGTTCGATCCACAAACCGGAGCACCAATAGATTGCCATAATCACTATCCCGAGGTCGATATTTGCGCACCAGGCTATACCGTAAGGGTACCAGAACCGAATAACAATTATATTAGAGGTTGGGGAACATCATTTGCAAGCCCTTTGGTTGCAGGTACAATTGGACTAATGCTTTCCACAAATCCATGTCTTTCTCCGTATCAAATTGAATATGGATTAAAAACTACTTCTGTTGACATTTATGGGATACCAGAAAATCAAGTATATCAAGGAATGCTTGGAGAAGGTCGACTTGATGCCGCAGAAGCAGTAGTATGGGCCTCAAATTTTAACTGTAACGATATTCAAACCGCAACAATGGTTGTAAAAGGTATAGAAATCAATACAATTTGTGCTCCCGGTCTTTCATCCAATGGAGTTAATCCTACACTCATTCCTATAGTGGAGCACGGCACGCCTCCTTTTTCCTTTACCTGGGAGGCTCTTAACACCCCTCTAAATGAAACTACTTTGAATAACTATTTCATAGAACAACCAGAAATAGTATCATCAAACGGGACACACTTAGCCCATTATAGATTGACTGTTTATGATAGTAGCCCTATTCAAAAAGTTGCTTCAAAAATTATTAAAATAGAGTTGTCCACAAATGCGCTGGCATATGATCTTGCTATGCGAGATAGTTATGTCGATATGCTAGATGAACCCAATGATCAAGTAAATATAGATTCAAGAGATTGGAATATTTGGGAAAGTCCAGACATTTGGAATAGAACCAATCAGGATAATCTATTAATTCATGAAGATCCCGAATTTTCTCAATTCAACCCCAATTATGTGTATACAAAAGTGAGAAATGTCGGATGTTCCAGTTCTCCATTAGGCAAAGAGCTTAGATTATATTGGTCTAAGGCAAGTACAGGCGAACAGTGGGATGTTGACTGGACGGTTACGGATGTTATTGGAGCGAATGGCCAGCCCGTTGCGGCGGGAAGAGAAATTACGACCAATCCAATTCAAATTCCAGTCATCGAACCTGGAGATACCTGGATAACAAACCACCCTTGGAATCCCATACAACCGGAAGCATATGACGCAAGCTCAAATAACGTTGATGTTTGTTTTTTGGCGAGAATAGAAGAGACCAGTTCAACGCCATTTGGAATGACCTTTCCTGAAATCATCGATGTAACTGAAAATATAAAGTCCAATAATAATATTGTTACCAGGAACTTCATAGTAACTAATCTTATACCTAATCAAAAAGTAGAAAATCATTATATCTTTTTGAAAAACATTAAAAAGAGGTCTCAAAACTTTGATTTAAGATTCATACCGGACAAAGAAATCAATCCACACATTTCCGGTGACTTTAACAATGTGGCAAATGTTAAAATCTATTTGGGAGGATTATTTGAAAAATGGCAAAACACAAATAAAGAAAGGGAATTTCTAGAGGTAAACAGAAAACAAAGAAGTGTCTTGATTAATGGTCGATCATCATTTACGATTGAAAATATTTTATTACAAGGAGAAGAAAAAATACCTATTAAAATAGAATTCATTCCTAAAGACAAGAAATATGAAGGGATTCCATTTTATTTTCATTTTCAACAAATAGAAAAAAATGAAGGAGAGGGGGAATCAATTGTAGGAAATATCACATTTAAAGTTCAATCCTAGGGAAAGAGGTATTCTCAATACTCTATCTGTTATAAATTCATTATCTCTACAGTCTTGATTTTACATTTATTTGTAATCTTATGGCAATCTGAAATGAAATGAGCAACGAGTTGAAGTTGATAATTCGCCCTTCACAATTTCGTAAACAACCTGAACTTTAAAAGATTCACGGTAGTCTTTCCGGGTTTGTTTTATATAATTGGTTTTCAATTCTTTAGTCATAACAGTACTTTTTGTGCATCGCTATGTAAGGACGGGACATTAAACCTGATCCTAAAAGAAAGCTGCACTCCTTTCAATTTCTTAATGGTATCTTTATTTTTGCTTACAAAGGCAACCATTGACATCGTCTATCAGACGCTGATTGTTCAATACTAACGGAATAAAAATTCAAATAACGCAATGTATTCATAACGCTTTATTGTTGGCTAACTTCCCGATTTCGCACAACAACAGATTTGCAGTTTCAGGTGAGTTCCAGTTTTCAAGTATGAATCTCATCAACACTATGAAATGGAAATTTTACATTCTGCTACTTTTCTCATTTCAAAATTTATTTTCTCAAAATAAATTAATTGATAGCCTATTAACTGAAATTGACAAGACTAAGCAGGATACTCAACTGATTTCCTTAAAAAATAAATTGGCGTTTGAATTATTATCGATAAATACAGATTCCGCGCTATCCCATTGCAAAGAAGCCTCTTTACTATCTTCAAAAATAAACTATAGAAAAGGACTCTTAAATGCTCATTATACAGCAGGTAGGATATTCAACTACATAGGTCAAAAAGACAGTGCACGAATCTATTTGGATCGTGCTATCACGGAAGCAAAAGAAATTTCGGATAATTCACTCTTATCTGGTATACTGATGGCCCGGGCAAAATTTTTCAACGCTGTTACCGAAAGAGACAGTGCCATGTTTTATCTGAACTCAGCACTGCAAATTTCTAAGGAAAAAGAAAACTTAAAACAACAATTCTATATTCTTAACGAGATCGGTAAAAATTACAAGTACAACGCAGACAATGCGCAAGCTGAAGATTACTTTCTTCAGGCATTGGAGATCCAAAACACACTTGGAGTACAAATGCATAAAGCTGGAATATTTCAAAATCTAGGCAACAATGCCGGTGAAGCCAATGAGCTTGATAAGTCCATACAATACTATCAGGAAGCCTTAAAAATTATGAATACCGTCCAAAATAGAGATGGCCAGGCTATGATCCTTAGTTTAATCGCATATACCTACATGCAAAAAGGGTACTATCCACAATCTCTGGAATATTATCAAAAATCCTTAAATCTATTTGACACACTAAACAATAATGGCATTCTAATCCAAGACCTGAGAGGTATCGGTAAGGTCTATGAGGCCATGGAAAATTATTCCGAAGCGCTGAAGTATCATCAACAAAGATTAACGATAAAAGAAGTAGAAAAAGACATTAGAGGTCAAAACACGGTATTCATGGATATTGGCGAGAATTATTCTTTAAGAGGAGATTTCAGGACCGCCATATCCTATTATCAAAAAGCCCTACGAATACAAAATGAACATTCATCCAGCGAGGTTGAAGATGCTAACATTTTTGTTAATATAGGTAGTAGTTATGAACGATTGAATCAACTTGATTCTGCCGAGGTCTATCTCCACAATGCATTGAACACATTAAAGCAAAACAAGCAATTCAAAATGTACGCCTCCGGATTAATGAGCCTGGGCAAGGTATATAAAAAGCAAAAGAAGCAAAATCTCGCAAAAACCAGTTTTAATGAAGCTTACGCAATTTCTCAGTCTTCCGGTTTCAGGCAATTTCAAATGGAAGCTTCGGATGAGTTGTATCAACTATATAATTCCGAAAATAATCATCGGGAGGCCTTAAATTATTTCAAAACCTATCAAGACTTGAAGGATCAGCTTTTCAATTTAAAGAATATGGAGAAAGTCGTAAGACTAGAAGCTGATTTTAAACTGGAAAAGGAAAAACAACGATTGGCTTTCGAGCGCGAAAAAGATTCTGCTCAACAAAGAGCTTTTCGAACGATGCTACTCATTGCCTTGGCCGGTGCTTTTATTATCATTCTTATTATCGCCCGATATACGCATCAAAAACAAACAGCCAACAAAGAACTTCAACGTCTCAACATTGAAGTGTCTCAACAGAAAGAAAAACTGGAAGAACTTGATGTATTGAAATCTAGATTTTTTACCAATATATCGCATGAATTTAGAACTCCACTTACCATTATCTCGGGAATGATCGATCAGGTCAAATCCAAGCCCGAACTCTTTCTGGATAAGGGCAGTCAAATGATCAAACAAAACACGCTTAGTCTGCTCAATCTCATCAACCAGATTCTTGAGTTGCGCAAGCTGGAATCCGGGGTATTAAAATTGAATCCGGTACAAGGTGATATCATTCAATACATGCGATACATTACAGAATCCTTTAAATCGTATGCCGAAAATAATGGCATAAACCTTCACTTTCTAACCACAACCCCATCGCTTAAGATGGATTATGATCCAGACAAAATCCTTAGAGTCATCTCAAATCTACTGTCCAATGCAGTCAAGTATTCTCCAAATGGAGGAGACATCTATTATCACCTTGACCAAAAGGAAGGTGGCCAGAAGCGATATTTACAAATTAAAATTCAAGACACGGGAACAGGAATCCCAAAAGATCAATTGGATTCTATTTTTGACAGGTTTTATCAGCTTGGGAGCAAGGGAGTAGGTCGCCATACAAAGAAAACAGAGGGTACAGGTATAGGATTGGCACTCACGCGAGAATTTGCAAAATTGATGAACGGTGAAATAAGAGTGGAAAGTGAATTGGGTATTGGAACTACCTTTACCGTCCTTCTGCCCATAACCAATACTTCAACGATTTCCGATTCGTTTTCAGCCGTAGAAATACAACCCAATCAGGAATCCATAGATACACAACCCCTCATTCGTCCAAAACAAGATCAAACAAGCCCAGATAAACCCACCTTGCTAATCGTAGAAGACAACACCGACATACAACAATTACTGGTGGCCTGTCTTATGGAGGACTATCAGCTGATCATAGAAAATAATGGTCAAGAGGGAATAACTACAGCCCTGGAGCGTGTACCTGATCTAATTGTAAGTGATGTAATGATGCCCGATAAAGACGGTTTTGAATTATGTGAATATTTAAAAAATGATGAACGCACAAGCCACATACCCATTGTCCTTCTCACCGCGAAGGCGGATATGCAGGCCAAAATTACCGGGCTACGAAAAGGGGCGGATGCGTATTTGAAAAAACCATTTGATCAAACTGAATTACAAGTACGGCTGAAAAATCTGTTGGAAATAAGAAAAAAGCTGCAAGAGCAATATCGCACATTAAAGCCTACAGGTAATAATCATCAAGAAGATGCATTTATTCAAAAGGTTAGAAAAGCGATCGAAAAAAATCACGGGGATGAAAATTTCGGTGTGAATCAGCTGTGTCGTGAAGTTGCCCTTAGTCGGGCACAATTGCACAATAAGATTAAAGCACTTACGGGAATACCAACTTCTATTTTTATTCGAACCATACGCCTGCAAAAGGCAAAACATTTGCTGGAATCTACCGATCTCAACGTCTCGGAAATAGCCTATGAAGTCGGTTTTAAGAATGCGGCGTATTTTTCGACCGCTTTTTCGGAAGAATTTGGCTTTCCTCCAAGCAAAACCCGTAAATAACTGTAAATCAATTATTTAAAACCCTTTCTGAACATATAAATTAGACGAGATCCAATGTATTCTTTGCGAAATTAGACGACATCAAAAGCATTTAAGACGACATCAAAAGTAGTGTATTCACTCTGTCTTCATCTTTGTACCCAATTGATTCAACATCAAACTAATGAAGATGAAAAATTCAGCAGAATCGATGCATGCATTCGATAACCGTTCGTACATAGGATCCGCCGCCGGAAGGAAAAGAGTACATATCTTATCAAAGATATTGGTGCGATCCAGCCTCTCTTTTTTTGATCGCGTTCATTTTGATAAGAATGCAAACGGTCTTGATATTTTTTGTGGAGATGGGACCTCTACAAGAAATTTGTCTGAAACTTTAGGACCTCACAATACCATTCATGGGTTCGATCATGATGCAACTAATATCCGCTTTGCTCAGGAAAAAATCGCACAACATATCCCACGTTTACGTTTCAAGTTGTTAAAAAACGACAATTGGTACGCAGCTAAAACGTATGCCTTCATTTATTGTCGGACATTTTTAAATCAATCCTATCCCCCGGCAGAATTATTTCAAAAAATGTACGCCAGTCTGCAAGACAACGGGACCATCCTACTGGAATATTTTGATCCATCCAATTTTCATTGTTATCCGCAAAATTATGCATTCGAACGATACCTGGAATTGTACACAAGCTTGAAAAACATCCAAAAAACAAGAATTGAATCTGTTGGAACACTGCGTACTTTGCTGAGTCAAAATCGATTTCAACGCATACAAATACAGCAAATCGCGCCTGCTTTTTTACCAGAGGACTGCAAGCAAATAAGTTCGCTCTGTCTCGAATCTATTGGGCCTCAATTACAGGAACATCAATTGATTACTCCTACAGAATTGCAAGCCTTACTGAGTGAACTTAAATCATTTGAAAAACAAAAAAATACGATGATTTGCCTACCTGGTATCTATCAGGTTGTAGGCTATAAATAAAATTAATACCAGGAGGAAGAATAGAGTGCAGAGGAATATAATTGGACTCATGCTTCTTCCATTTTCAAATTTCTCATTCAACTAAATAAATGAAAATGAAAAAAATACTTTTTTTGCTTATTGCAACATTTTGGATTAGCTCGATACATGCGCAAGTTGGCATCAACAATGACAACAGCTCTCCTGAAGCCAGTGCCATGCTTGACATCAAAAGCACGGACAAAGGGATTTTAATTCCCAGAATGACCGCAAACCAACGAAGCTTGATAAATAGCCCTGCTACAGGACTATTGGTATTTCAGACAGATGGAAATCAAGGATTTTATTTTTACAACGGTTCAAATTGGGAAAATTTGAATGCTAGAAATACATTGGATGATGCGTACGATCAAGGTGGCGCAGGAGTCGGAAAAGAGATTATTGCGGATAACGGAGCCGTAGAAATAAATGGGGAAGATGGATTAATTGTCACTGGGACATTTGAGCAAGGAGACACCATACCTCTGCTCGGCACAGGTACACGGATGTTTTTCAACCCTCATAAGGCCGCTTTTCGAGCGGGATATGTAGTAGAAAATAATTGGGATAACTCAAATATCGGTACATATTCCGTTGCTTTAGGTGAAAACTGTATTGCAAGTGGATTCAATTCGTTTGCGCTAGGAGATGAATCTCAAGCGATTGGAAATCGAGCCATAGCTTTAGGTCTTGATGCACAAGCTATGGGTCATACTTCAGTCGCTATAGGATGGCGCCCTCGAACCACTGGTCCATATGGAGTTGCCATAGGAGAATACGCCGAAGCCGATTGGGCTGCAGCGGCTTTTGGCAGTAATACAAAAGCGATTGGAGACTACTCATTGGTAGCAGGTTATTACAGCATCGCACAAGGTCAATACTCTGTTGCTATGGGAAGAAACTCTAGCACTTTAGGGTATCATTCAATGGCAATGGGAAGAAATACTGAAGCAAAGTCAAGTTCCGAGATTGTTTTAGGTAGCTTTAACACAGATTATACACCTGCAGATCCAGAAAGCCACAGAGAATGGTTTCCTACCGACCGACTATTTGTAGTAGGGAATGGTATCGATGAAGATAACAAATCCAATGCGCTTACCATTCTTAAAAACGGAAATATAGGGATTGGAGTAGACACTCCAAGTACCGCTTTGGATGTAAATGGATTTGTTAATGCGTTCGCTTTTATTGGCGATGGCTCTGCTTTGACCAATGTACCTGGAGACGATTTAGGAGAGCATACCGCTACAGAAACCCTTGACATGAGCAATAATGATATTACAGGGGCCAATTCAATTTCAGCAAACGCATTTTTTGGAGATGGGTCGGGGTTGACCAATGTGTCGGGCGATGACTTAGGAGATCATGCGGCTACAAGCGATCTTCAGTTGAGCAATAACTGGTTGACAAACAATGGTACAACCAACAGAGGAATTCAAATTAACGATAATGGAGGTGTTAAAATGTATAGTCAGGATGTATTGGAAGTAGAGATTGAAACAGGAGACACCCCTACCATTCGAATGACGCAAGACGGTACCAAGGGATGGCAACCACACACTTGGGATATTGGGGCCAACGAAGCCAATTTCTTTGTACGAGATCTGACTGGTGGTTCCAAGCTTCCCTTTCGAATTCAAGGCAATGCCAATCAAAATAGAATAACCATCAATGGTGACAATGTAGGAATTGGTCTAAACACCTCAACCAATTTTCCAGTAGCAACGGAAAGTTTAGATGTGGGCGGTAAAATCAGGATGCGGGAAGGTGCAAGTGATGGTTTTATTCCCATCTCCGATGCCGATGGCGTAATGACCTGGACTGATCCAAATACAATTGCATCTGATGACCAGGTAATTGATGCCTTCAGTTTAAATGGGACTACACTGAATTTATCATTGGAAAATGATGGTCAGAATAATCAAACGGTTGATTTATCATCCCTAAAAGATAATTTGGGAAATCACACGGCTACCCAGGCCATGAATATGAATGGCAACAATATTACCGGGGCTAATACAATAACGGCCACTTCTTTTTCCGGTGATGGATCTGCTTTGACTAATATTCCCGGCGATGATTTAGGCACCCATAGTGCTGAGCAGAATATTAGCCTCAATGGAAATTATATTTCGGGTGATGGCGAAAATGAAGGTATATCCATAGACAACAATGGCAATGTCACCATTCATGGATCCGTCAGTATTACAGGAGGATTTCCTTCAGCTGGAAAAGTGCTGACATCCGATTTTCTTGGAAATGCATCCTGGCAATCGTTGGAAACAATTCCTGAAGTTGTAGCTACCAAAACCCTTGGCAATTCGACTTATGGAGCAGATGACAATTGGCAAAATGTAACTTCATGGACTGAAAATATAACAGCCAATGCAAATTTGCTATACAAAATAGATGCTTCAATCACTTCAAGATTGACGTCTGGAAGCAACGATGATGACTTTGAATTCAGAGTGGCCTATGAAGCCTGTGGAATGACTAAATATTCCGAAGTTCAAGGATATCGTCCGGATGAAGGAGAAAGCAACCATGACAATTTCCAGATGGTCAGGTACTTTGATTATGTAGATCCTAATTGCGCAAGTGGAACCATCCGCTTCATTCTTCAGGCGAGGAATACGGGTGATGATGCCTGGGAAGTGAGGGACCGGGTATTGATGGTCAGCACGTTTTGATTCTGCTTAAAATTACT
Source organism: Bacteroidota bacterium (assembly GCA_039194925.1). Lineage (GTDB taxonomy): Bacteria > Bacteroidota > Bacteroidia > Chitinophagales > Saprospiraceae > CAJXUU01. Next base: position 3,637 of record JBCCVV010000183.1, on the reverse strand, counting down.
CACATAACACTAAAGGCATGAAAAATACAATCCAACTTCCATTTGTAAAGAGAGAAGTACCTCAACCTGAATTGGTACATAAAAACAAATTGCTTATCCATACGAATATGGGTATTATTCCCATTACAAAAGAAGATATAGTGTTCTTAAAATCAGACAGCAATTATTGTGAAATTCATACCAAAGAAGGAAAAAAGATTTGCTGTTCCAGAACCTTGAAATATGTCTCGTCCAAGCTCCCTTTATCCAACTTTATGCGGATTCACAATTCGTATGTAGTCAATGTGGGTCTTATCACATTCATTGATACTTCTTACGCATTTGTGCATGTCGTAGGAAATAGTAAGGTACCTGTAGCACGAAGCAAACGGGAATCATTCAAAAAACGTTTGATGCTTTATTTTGATTCATGATAATAGCAGCGGACCTTTTATGTGGTTCAGCATGAGTTGAAAATGATTTAACTCTAACCCTTCCAAATTATAAAACTGTAACTGAAGAATACTAAATGAGAAGAATAGTTCTGTTTTTATTATTAATACTATTTGCGAGTACTTCGTATAGTCAAGTAGGAATAAATAATAATGGATCATCGCCAGAAAGCAGTGCCATGCTGGATGTCAAAATATGGGTTACGATATGCGGAATTTACCGTTCCAACTATAAAAGCAATTCAAGAATTACACCAGAAAGTAAAACAACCGGAAAGTGTGGTCGAGATCCAAGAAAGGCAGATTGTTGAGTTTCAGGAACTTTTTACTTTGCTGGGAAGCCGTTCGGCAGAAATGGAAAGTAAATCAAAAAATAAAAAGATGCAATGCGATGAAGAAAATCATTTTGTGACATTGGAAAAGGATTAGTCATCTATTCAAAAATCAATTGGATGGTAGCGCATTTAAAATTATAAGCCTTGGGCATAGAGAAGACTTCTCTGATGCGCAAAGGTTTGAAGTGTTAATCTTCACGTTTATGTGCTCTGCTCTTTTGGAGAAGTTTTCATTTGACTCCTTTATTCTTTTCGTCCATGAAATTATTTTCATCGCATTGAAATTCCAACCGTTTTCTACTAGTTTTTAAACTCTGGAGATCCGTATGATTTTGTTACCAATAAAAACTCATTTTTGGAAATAATATTAATTGTGCTTTTTTATTTATCTAAAAAAATAATGTGATTTAAAAACCATTGCCCGTGAGTTCTTATACGATCAATTCCTTCATTATTATTCCAGCCTGCTTAAAATTATAACACTTACTTATGTCATACAGCACTTTTTTAAACTATATACATAAAAGATCAACCCTCAATCAAGAGGCTAGAAATGATATGATTTCAAAATTGAACCTGGTAGAGGCAAAAAAGGGTGATTATCTCTTAAAAGAAGGTAATATTCCTCATCATTTATGGTTTCTTGTCAGTGGATCGGTGAGAAGATATTACTTCCATAATGATAAAAAAGTTACAAGTTGGATTCATAATGAAAATCAAATTGTCACATCTTATGGTACCTTTTTTGACCAAGCTCCATCATATGAATTTATTCAGGCAACGGAAGATGCAGTACTAATTTCCATTTCATATACAGATTTGCATATGCTTTACAAAAGACATACTAACCTCCAAAATTTCGAGAGAATATTGTTACAAGAATTTCTATCTTCTCTTGATAAATTCTATCGTGGGTTTATATTTATGACCGCCCTTCAAAAGTATGAATCAATACTTGAATACTTTCCAGATATAACTCAAAGGGTCAACTTAGGATATATTGCATCCTGGCTCGGCATATCACAGGAAACATTGAGTCGCGTAAGAAGAAAAAGGAAATCATATTGCACAACTACTGTAAAAGCATGAATAGTAAAAACCACAGACAGATTTGTCTCTTCCAGTGGTTAGCATCTTACTTTTCTTTCCTTATCAACCTATATCCAGGAGCTGCCATCAAAGCGAATTAATGCTTACGAATACTTTTCAAAATCTTAAATGCATCCTCCTCAGCAACATCGTCATCATCCCCAAAAGTGACAAGTACAAAGAAATTTGTAATATTCTTGGGATTGATTAAACCGCATAACAAAACTGCATCCCCTTCCAAATATCCTGCTACATACTTTCCTTTAAAGCCTCGTGTGCTGATAGCTTCAACTGAATCTACTTCCTCCAGACGCATCTCGTCTGCAACCTCCAACGTCGCATCTTTCATTTCGTCTAAAGTAATATCACTCTCAAAAATGAACATAAATATTTCCATTCCATCTCCTACTGCGTCGAACTCGTTCTCGGTGTTTTTAACCACTTTAAAGTCGTCCGGCAAGTCTATACTTACCTCATAGGTATCCCAGTCCCAGGTTTGTTGCGCTTCAAGACTAAAGGATATAGAAACAGAAATGAGCATTATGCATAACGCATAAAATGAATTTTTCATCACGTAAAATTTAAAACGTTTTATAATTATACAAATAGGCATTCTTGTAAAAAAAAACAAACTTAAAATCCTATCCGGATTTTGCTTGTATTTGGCCAACACAAAGCAAGATGGGAATGGATGGTTTTAATCTTAAATACAATAGTCCATTTTTAATTGTTAAAGCAATGATGTAAAGGTGAAACATTAAGAGGAATAATTTTTTGACATAGATCAAAATCGAATAAATATTCAAAATATAGTTCAAATTAAATTTATGGTCGCTAAGATCAATATCCGTGCGTAGCATAATTAATCCAGTCTTTCTTTCCTTTCAATTCTATTCTAAAGTGAAAGAAGAGTAGAAATGGCTGGAAATAGAAATTACAAAAATTAGCATTGAACCTACATCAAAGAAACTCAGGATTCAATCATTTTATTGAGGTTATGAAACTTTTCCTTTCATCCATAATAACCAAAAAAGAGCCTTGGATTTTTTCCAAAGCTCTTCATACTTTTTTAAGTGCCCCGAGCGTGAATCGAACCCACACGCGCATACGGACACTTAGTCCTTAAAATTGGTGATGATCTATATCAAAAGCACCATTTCGAATTTTAAAACAAAATATTATAATAAAGATACATTCACCGCATTCAATCCTTTTTTCCCTTGGGCCTCTTCATAAGATACTTTGTCGCCTTCATTTATCGAAACCCCATTTAAGCCAGATACATGTACAAAAATGTCTCTTCCTCCGTCATCAGGGGTGATAAATCCAAATCCTTTTCCATCATTGAAAAATTTAACTGTTCCGTTTTTCATTTTTTATTTTATAAAAGTAAAATGGCGGGATGTTATTATTGCCAACCCTACCTGCAATAGAACATTTTGTGTTCTATGTATATTAAAATATGGTTGAAGTCATTTCTTAAAATGAATTAATTTAGGTTATAACCCTAACCACGTTTATAGCTTTTTGCCCCTTATTGCCTTTTCCAATTTCATAGTCCACTATATGATTTTCACTTATCCCTTCGTACGCATCGTTGATGTGAACAAAAATTGATTCTTTGGTTGCTTTATTCGTAATAAAACCATATCCCTTTTCCTCCATGAAGGTTTTTACCTTTCCTCGATGAACAGAATCAAAGGCCACTCTGGAATTCTGAGGTACTCCAAGGGAAATATCTTCAAGTTTTGCACTAAACTTTTTGGTCGGATCTGGTTTGGT
>JBCCVV010000182.1:0-13970 GCA_039194925.1 Bacteroidota bacterium | reverse complement strand
CAACTTCCAAGTCACCTTCCGGCTTGAGATGATTCACAGGGATGATTGTAGTCCGTTGCTAATGGAATATTCTAATTAGCTCAATAAAACGAATTCAAAATCAGTAAATATTAAAACTACACTTCAATGAAATCATCAAATGCAATTTCAAAATTTGTTTTCTTGTTAATAGCTGCACTTGCTTTTTCGATTACTTCAATGGATGCGCAAGGGATGACTGTAAATGCCCGTGCGTATTTGCAAGGAGCTTTGACCAACAGTTTTGGAACCGGTACTACTCACGACCGACCTCTCATGAGGGATGATCTCAGAAACAACCCTTTTACAGATACGCGTGTCATTCCCGATGACGATATCTATCAAACGCCATTGGTATTGAATGAGTATGTAACTATTGACATTACAGGGAATTTTACCCATGTAGCTTGTGGTACGTATGCACAATATAGAAGTATTGCCGAACCCATTGGTGTATTTTCAGTAATGGGAGAAGACGCCATTGTAGATTGGATTTTTCTTGAACTAAGAGATAAGAATGACTATACTAATGTTGTAGCTACGCGCTCTGCTTTGGTACAAAGAGACGGGGATATTGTTGATTTGGACGGAACGAGCGCTGTTTTTTTTCCTGATGTACCTACAGATAGCTATTTCTTGGTTGTAAGGCATAGAAATCATTTGGGAGTTATGACCAAGTATCCAAAAACTCCGGAAGAACTTTCCACATTAATTGACTTTACGGATATGGATGCTGAAGTTTTTGATTTTGCCAATACAATCTCTGAATTTAATTATTCAGGAATGGCATTGGCTACCATGGATGTAGAAGGAACAGAATATAAAGCGTTGTGGGCAGGAGATTGCAATTCGGACGGAAGAGTAGTGTTTAGAGGAGATAAAAATGATTTGACTGTGATACACGAAGAAGTTGCAGGGTTTGATCTGACTCTCAATCCAGATTATAAATTAGACTTCCAATTGTCCATAGGATATCTACAAGGAGATATTGATATGGATGGGAAGACCAAATTTGTCAGTCCAAATGATGATACAAACCAGCTGGTCGTTCAAGTCGTCTTGTATGCCATTAATTCAAAAAATATAGCAAATTTTGCACATTTAGTAGAACAGCTCCCATAGAGTACTTACATTAAATACAGATGGCCCTTGTTTGATTGCTTCAAGCAAGGGCTTTTTTAGTTTTATACGCTAGCGTGATACCACTTTCGACTGCTCCGTCCATATAACCTGGGTACCTTGTTGCAGTCTCTGAACCCCCAATCAATAATTTGCCATTTAGAAATTCAGAATTGTAAATGGAGTGCCCATTGTTTTGATGCGGTAGAACAAATCCATCATAATCGGAATGGGTAAATGGTTCGTGTCTCCAAACTTTTTCCTGATACGAAATATAATTTTCAACTTGATTGCCAAAATACTTTCGTAATTGTTCGATTACTCTTTTTCTTCGCTCTTCCAGTGTAGTAAACGCATATCCTCCATGGATAAATCCTTTTAGAGCAAACTTGGTTTCTTCAAAATTTGAATGATCATACATTTCTGAAATCAGTCCGGTATTGCTGAAGATACTTCCAATAGCTTTTCCTCGTCTCCAAAATGGCTGGTCATATGATAGCGCTACTTTAATGGATTCGCTCATCCAAGTTTGGGTTTGCTGGGCAATTTGGATCAGCTCATCCGGTAATTTTGGGACTGTTTCGATGGCTTCAATAAGAAGCTTTGGAGGGAGTGTACTGATAAGAAAATCAAAGTCAAACGTTTGCTTTTTAGATTCCACAATTATCTTTTCCGAGCGCATTTTAATTGTGGAAACGGGAGTGTTTAAATGAATATTCGACACCTCCAATTCACTGGTCAACGCATTGATTAACGCTGAAGATCCGCCTTTAATACGGAAAGTAGGGTCTGGGTTGTAAGGCATAGTTACCAACTGTGGCGGACTCGTTGAAATAGGTTCATAGACGGCATATTCACCCATATATTGTTCATAGATGTCAAGACCAAGTTCTGAAAGAAGCGCCGTAAGGTGTTTGTGTTTCTTGCCCAACCAGGTTGCACCCAATTCGATTGGAGCTTCATAATCTGAGTACTTAGTATGGATTCGACCTCCAAGTCTATTTTGTGCTTCGACTATGGTTGCGTTTATGTTTTTCTTTTTTAACAGATATGCGGTCGTCAGTCCGCATAGTCCTCCACCAATAATTCCAATTCTTTTGTCCTTCATAGCTTTATTAATGAGATTAGATGGGCATATCCATTTCGAACTGATTGATATGATTTTCTAATCCCACATCCAGAAATGCCTTGATCAAATCAACGCGATGGCTATCGATATTATTGATGCGAATTTGTGGAATGATTTGTCTGGTAGCCGAGATGATTTCAATCCATGTGCCATTTCCAAACTCTTCTATTTGTACCAGGGCATTATTACTTGTGTTCGTTACAAAATAACCAAGATCATTACCGTTTTTACTTTTGACCAAATACGATTTGAAAAGTGTCCCACCCTTTTGAATGGTCTCAAATGTATGATCCCAGGAATAGAATTTTTGAAACGTTTCTATTTTGTCTTTAATAGAATCTATATCAATTTCTAAAATGTTGTACGTTGATTCTGTGTTGGAAATCTGGCCTTTAAAACAACGTAGAAATCGATCTTTTTTGAAGCCAATTCGTTCGTACACACGCACGGCCACATGATTTTCTTCAATTACTTCCAACATACATTTTTGGATATTATTTCTCTTTAGAACAGGTAGGGCATAGTCGTAGATTTTATCCACCAATTTTAGCCCTCTATGAGATTCCAATACCCCGGTTCCCGTATTGAAGGCGGTCATTTGTCCATTGTGTCGATCGATGCCGTGGATGATAAACGCAACCAATTTTTCCTGATCAAAAACACCAAATGACAAATTGTAATCTACTCGGGCTGCTTTAAAGCGTTTCTCCCAGAATGAAACATCAGAAGGCATTTTTACAAAGTAGTTTTTGAATGACTCGGACAAACATTCTACGATTACTTGCAAAGTAGTATTGTTAAGCGCTTTGATTTCCATTTTTTTATTCTTGGTTTTGGTTAAGGTTGTTTTGAATTACTTCATTATTAGTTGCCAGTAAGCCACGTCTATCCAGCGATCAAATTTGTACCCCACCTCTTTAAAATGTGCCACTTTTACAAATCCAAACTTTTCGTGAAGTGCAATACTTCCTTCATTAGGTTGGGCGATTCCTCCGATCACGGTATGAACATTTAGCTTCTGTAATTCTTCGATTAATTTCGAATATAATTGTGAGCCATATCCGTAGCCGCTTTGCCCGTTTCTAAGATAAACCGTTGATTCTACCGAATGACGATATGCTCCTCTTGGTTTCCAATCCGTGGCATAGGCATATCCCTGGACCCGATTGTCGATTTCGATAACCAACCACGGGTACTTCATTGTGGTTCTTTGTAATCTATCCTTCATTTCCCCAACCGAAATCGGAGTCTTTTCAAAGGTGACAGTGGTATTAATAATGTAATAATTATAAATATCAGTCATTTGAATAGCGTCATCCGGTACAGCAGGTCGTATCATGGATCGAATTTATTGTCGATTAGGGCTTGGCATTAGCCTTTAATTTTAACTAACTTTTTTGTGATTGTTCCTTCTTTCGTTTGAATTCTAAAGAGGTAGGGACCATTGGTCAGATCTTCTGTAAGCAGTTGAATAGACTCACCAGCTGGGATTTGGGAAAATATCAATCTTCCGTTTACATCAAAACAATCAATCTTATCAATGACACTATTTAGATTTTCTGAACGTATCATCAAACGATCGGTAAATGGATTTGGTCCCATATTGATCCTTAATTCTTTTGGCAGTTCATCAAGGGAAGTGAGGTCTTGCCATTCCAGACGATATACTTTATTGGTTACTTCCTGATTTTCAATCATACCTCCAGCGATATACTTGACAGTTTCGCTTACATTAGCTATACCTCTTAAGTCCATGGGTACATCTATGGGACCGTTTAGATTCCATACCATTTCAGAAGAATTCATATAAAGATCTCTCCGACTGGGTTGTACTCCACCGGATCCATCGTAGGCAATACCATCAAAGTTGTAGGTTTTGTTGCTGCCACCTATCCAGTGAAGTTCATTTCCTACGTTGGTTGCAGCCATTCTGTACCCATTGATGAATCCATTTGGAATAGATATCGACCAATCTATTTCTGAAGGATTATCCGGATTGATGATCCCCATGCGCAGATTGTTTTGAATTCCGAAACTCCCAGTAGATCGGGCTCCACCGAAGTAAAAAATTGTATCACCGACAATTACTCCAGAAGCTCCAAAGGATTTGTAGGTATTCAAATTGGGGACAGGCGTTCCCACGGTCCACTGATCAGTGTGCGGATCATAAATTTGAACATCCGGGATGTTTTCTGTGTCGCGCCATCCTGTTATCAAATAAATGAGGCTGTCTCTCCATACGGCTTGAACATGATCGTCTGTAGGTACAGGAATATCCACAGCATCACTTAGATATTGATTATTTTCAACGTCATATCTGTGCATTTTTTGGGTTGTACTTTCTGAACCATTGGAGAACACGTTATATCCGCCGGCAATGTAGATGATGTTTCCTACTCTGGATGCAGCCACTCCGATTTTACCCATGTCATCGGGCAGATCGGCAATTCGTTCGGATTCACCGGTAGTAATATTGTATCTATATGATTTCAAATGAATACCGGAGTGTGTTTTGGTAGAATCGATTCCTGCAAAGGAAAATAAGTATGGCTGACCATCAATGAACCCTTCACAAACTGCATTATTGGAGACACGTTCTGGTAACGTACCTACTTCTGAAACAATAAATTGGGCCTGTATGGATGCCATAGACAAAAAGAATATGAAAAAGATACAATGGTATTTCATCCGTTTAATTTTTTTGTAAATCTGAAATATACCTGGCAGCTGATTTTGCGAATTGAGACCAACTCGTTTTATGTTCGTAGGATACCTGAACCCATTCTTTCATGGGACGTCCTTTTTTCGACGGATCAAATAAGTGGCTGCCTTGTAGTTCCAGAGCTTCTGAGTGAGTGATGAATGGTAATTTAAAGACCATAGCATCTTCATGAAAACAAACAAAAGCCTTTTTACCTATCGAATAACATGCTTTTCCGAAAAGCTTACCTTTCGTTGCTTCTTGAATCGATTCACCGATCTTGTGAAATTCTATTTCTTCTTTAGACATGTGTCGAATGAATTTGTTAAGAATTATGTACAAGATAATCCCCGAGAAGAGCTTTTTTGTATTTGGCTGACATTTTCTTCGAGCTTTTTTAATTTGTTTTTCATCCCTCCTTTCCCACACTAATTTTTGATATAAGTAACCTCAGAGTTTTAATGTTGATGCTTGATTTATGAGTCGGTATATTATTCTGAATTTGTGATTTTTTTGATTTGTAAATATTCTGTTAAGTCTGCTATGTTTGTTAATTCAAAATTTAATTTCGCACCCTTTTCTTAAGAACGATTGTCAAAACAGACAATAATGTAAAAGGAATACTATGAAAAAGTACATCAACTTATTCGATTTTTCGCAAAAGGTAGATTATAAAATTGAAATATTATCGGGACTCACTGTTGCCTTGGCCTTGGTACCGGAAGCAATTGCTTTTGCGTTGATTCCTGGTTTTTCACCGCTCACAGGGTTGTATGCAGCTTTTGTTTTATGTCTTGTTACGGCTATCTTGGGAGGTAGACCTGGAATGATTTCGGGTGCCACAGGCGCAGTTGCAGTTGTATTCATTGGTTTGATTGTAAAATTAAAAGAAGCATTTCCAGGTATCACACCTGATGAGATATTGAATTATGTATTTGCCACGGTAATAATGGCAGGCGTTATACAAATTACCGCCGGACTTTTACGATTGGGAAAATTTATTCGATTGGTTCCACACCCTGTGATGTTTGGATTTGTGAATGGTTTGGCGATAATTATTTTTATGGCACAATTCCCCAATTTTTATGAAAAAGGCAGTGGCGAGTTACTGTCTGCGATACCGTTTATAGTCATGCTAGGTCTCACGCTTGTTACAATGGCCATCATATGGGGATTGCCCAAGCTAACCAAAGCGGTTCCTTCCTCATTGGTCGCTATCTTATTTGTGTCAGCTGTGGTAATTGGTTTTGATATTGATACGATGACCGTTGCGGATACCATGAAGGAGGGAGAATCAATAAAGGGTGGGTTTCCACCTCTGTCTATCCCGCAAATTTCGTTTTCCTTAAGTACATTTTTATTGATTTTACCCTATGCAGCTATAGTAGCTGGGGTAGGGTTAATAGAAAGTCTTCTTACTCTAAATATCATAGATGAGATTACCGAATCACGTGGTAGTGGTAATAAAGAATGTATCGCTCAGGGTACGGCAAATGTCTTGTCAGGATTCCTTTCCGGTATGGGCTGCTGTGCCATGATCGGTCAGAGTTTGATCAATACATCCGCGGGTGCGAGAGCAAGGTTGTCTGGAATCACTGCGGCAATTATGTTGTTGGTTTTTATCATGTTTGGGTCCAACTTAATTGAGCAATTACCAATGGCTGCACTTGTGGGCCTGATGTTTATGGTTGCCATCGGAACTTTTGAATGGGCGAGCTTCAGGACATTTAGAAAAATGCCAACATCTGATGTTATAGTTATGGTCTTGGTAACCTTGATTACGGCCATAACCCATAATTTGGCCGTTGCAGTCCTGCTTGGAGTCATCATTTCTGCTTTGGCGTATTCCTGGGAAAATGCAAAACGGATTCGGGCTAGAAAGCGAATTGATGAAGACGGAGTAAAGCATTACGAAATCTACGGTCCTTTGTTTTTTGGATCCACTACCACCTTTGCAACCAAGTTTGATGTGCAAAATGATCCTGAAGAAGTAATTATTGATTTCGCAGAAAGCCGGGTTGCAGATATGTCTGCCATAGAAGCGTTGAATAAAATAACCGAACGCTATCATAATGTAGGAAAAACTGTTCATCTCAAACATCTGAGTAAGGACTGTGTGCGACTTCTGGAAAATGCAAAAGCGATTATTGATGTTAACGTATTGGAAGATCCTCGATATAAGTTGCCATTGGATGAATAATTATTGATGATGGCAGGAGTCGAATATTCAAAATCAATTGAATAATCAATCTCTTTATAGAAATACTCATTGAGAACTAGGAGTAACTTTTTTTCTATTGTCCATAGTAGAGCGCCCATCTACTTTTGGAGAAAAAATCAATATGAAAAATAGAAATTTAACTCGATCAATTGCACGTTTCTCAATGATTCTTGCATGTTTTTGTTTCGCATATACTGTTGAGGCTCAGGAAAATGTGGGTATAGGAACGAATAATCCTCATCCTACTGCCAAGCTGGATGTTGTATCTTTTGATCAGGGAATTTTAGTGCCTAGATTAAAAGAAGCCTGGCGATTGGGTATTGAAGAACCAGCGAATGGTTTGTTGGTCTATGACATTACCTACAATGCATTTTTTGTCTATAGTGGTGGCTGGAAAAAAATAATTGATGAAAGCCAGATTCCAGCTGGAGATCATATTAGTGATGCCGATAATGATACCTACATTCATACGGAAAGTACTCCAGATAAAGATGTTATTGACTTTCAAGTTGGTGGCACAGATATGGGGTATATGGATGGTAAGACTTTTCACTTTCAATCTCCGGGAAACTCTCTTTTTATTGGTGAAAATGCTGGTGTCAATGATGATGGAATCAACAATAGGAACATTTTTATTGGTGAATCTGCTGGATCAAGTACAACTACCGGATGGCAAAATCTTATGATTGGATATCATGCTGGAGAAGGAAATGTAGATGGAGAAAATAATTTGATGATAGGACTTGATGCGGGGAAGGCAAATGAATCCGGTTCACAAAATTTGTTCTTAGGCCATAATGCTGGAAAAAATCTAGAGGATGAAGACTGGAATTTGATGATAGGTTATGATGCTGGAAGAGAAATTGAATCTGGCACTCAAAATGTCTTTATAGGACATATTGCAGGTAGAGACAGTGAGTCATCAAATACAAATGTGGTGATCGGAACAGGTGCAGGGGTGGACATAACGAATAGTGCTGCAAATGTAATGATAGGAACTGGAGCAGGACAGGCAAACGGAAGTGGAAAAAATAATGTGCTTTTAGGTTCATTTGCAGGTAGTAACAGTGTAAATAAGAGTGATAATGTTCTTCTGGGTGCCGAGACTGGCTTTCTTGCTGGATTGGGAGGTAGAAACGTCTTCGTTGGAGCTCAAGCTGGCAGAAATAATCTTGGAGAAAACAATATTTTTATTGGTTATCATTCAGGTAAATGGGAAGAAGGAAGTAATAAATTTTACCTCGACAATTCAGATACGGATGAGCCACTTCTTTATGGTCAATTTGATACGGATGAATTGCAAGTAAATGGTGCTTTAAAGATTAAAGACGAATACACTTTTCCTTTGGTTGATGGTGCGGATGGTGAGATTTTGAGTACGGACGGAAATGGATTGTTACAATGGATACCAAACGAGTTGAGTACTACAGTGGTCGAAGACCTGGACAAAGATACCAAGGTGCAAGTAGAAGAACTGCCCGATGAAGATGTCATTCGATTTGATTTGGAAGGAAATGAGGCGATGGTTTTGGATAAAAACGCTTTTGGAATGGCTCGACTAATCTTGAATCCAGTGAATAGCTCTGTCCTGATAGGAAATGGAGCCGGAGAGAATAACGAAGGTTTTACCAATGTGTTTGTAGGAAAAGATGCCGGACAGGGAAATGGCAGTGGTTTTGGAAATACCTTTATTGGTAGTTCTGCCGGATTTTTGAATATCGATGGCGAGCATAATACCTATATGGGGCTTCTCGCAGGTCATATCAACAACGGTAGCGAGAATGTAATGCTTGGGCAAGGTGCTGGTTCTGAAGTATATTATGGAAATCAGAATGTTTTGATAGGAAATCAAGCCGGTCAACACGGAAATCTAGCTTCAAGAAACGTCAAAATTGGATATCAAGCCGGAGCGAATGACCTTAATGATGATAAGTTATTCATTGAGAATTCTGGATCAAATGCGCCGTTGATTTATGGCGATTTTCAAGAGGATTATTTAACATTTAACGGCAAGGTCGGTGTATACGCCAATCCCAATGCCCAGCTTCACGTAAGAAGCTTCACGACTAATCCTGCTGTTCGGGTTGAAGTGAATGATCAGACAAAACTATTGGTGACGGAAGGTGGCGGTGTGGCCATAGGTGCTGATGCTCCAGAGCGAACGCCTTTCGATGGGCTTTATGTGGAAGGACAAGTAAACCTTGGTGCGGTCTCAGCGGCGGGAGGTTATAAACTATCGGTTGATGGAAGAGTGATTTGTGAAGAATTGAGGGTGGAAGATTCAGGAGATTGGCCAGATTATGTATTTCTTCCCGACTATGATTTACAGTCTTTGGAAAAGGTTGATGCTTACATCCAATCAGAAGGTCACTTGCCGAACATACCATCTGCAAAGATCATTGAAGCAGAAGGATTTGATACTGGAGATATGGTAAAACGATTATTGGAAAAAATAGAGGAACTCACCTTGCATACGATACGGCAGCAAAAGGAAATTGATGCGTTGAAAAAGAAGTATTGATTGGCTTTAGGTGAGATATGAAGTCCCATAAATCGCATTGATTAATACAAAATCAAAAAAGAAAATTATGTTTTCAAGATAGGGGTAATCAGTGTGTCGCTCATATTAGCAGGAAGTACGAGTATGAAGAGTCAGATTTTTTGGAAAAGCCAATCAGTTTTTGAAAATAGGACATGCAAGGAAATCGTAGAAGAAAAGGAAACTTATTGCTACACGCATTGTAATCAAAATGAGAGGAAGGCTGGCAATAAACCATTTAAATGATGGCAGTTATCGGAAGAAATGCGTTTGGGGCCGGAAGGTAAGATTGTGAATTCAAATGTGCTTATCCATCAGGAGTATTCTACTTTTTTGAAGTCCAATGCAAAAAAATGTCGATACAATTCTGGCCACTGGATTGAAGTGGGACACTATGGTCTTTTGCAGGCAGAGGGTACAGCGGCTGGTCAAGGAAGGATAAATTGCATTGCTTTCCATCCTTCCAACCCTGATATTTTATTTGTTGGAGTTGCGGCCGGCGGATTATGGAAATGTAGTGATTATGGCAGTACTTGGATGCCCCTTACGGATGGTTTGCCAAGTATTGTCATTTCGGGCGTTACAATTGATCCAGACAATCCAAAAAGGATTTGGACTTTGACAGGACATGGGAACCACAATTGGAGTATAGGCATTTTATATTCTTCCAATAGTGGAAAAACCTGGGAAAAGAAATCCAATAAATTTCAAAAAACTCTGTAACTCTACAACTCTGTAACTCTACTACTCTACTACTCTACAACTCTGCCACTAAAAAACTAAGCAACTGAACTACTGAACAATTGTCCAACAATTAATTGACTATTATACACTTAATTTTTCGACTTCGTTTAAAAAGGAAGATTTTTCCAATCTCTCGCTTTTACCCTAGAATGCTCCTTAACCTTTCCAATCTCTTAAATCTCATCAATCTTTCCAATCTTATCCTCTAACAACTCGGAAAAGCTACAGGCAGATTAATCGCTAATCCTCCTTCTGCGGTTTCCTTATATTTTCCATTCATATCTTGAGCTGTATCCCACATGGTTTTTACAACAAGATCAAATCCAACAATCGCGTCATGTGGATTACCGGTAAGTGCTAAGTTGCTGGCAGTAATAGCTTTCATGGCACCCATCGTATTGCGTTCGATGCAGGGAATTTGGACAAGACCACCGATGGGGTCGCATGTAAGGCCGAGATGGTGTTCCATGGCTATTTCTGCAGCCATAAGAACTTGTTGAGGAGAGCCTCCAAGTAATTCGGTCAATCCGCCAGCTGCCATGGCTGATGAGACACCAATTTCTGCCTGGCATCCTCCAACAGCAGCGGATATAGTGGCACCTTTTTTGAAAATACAACCAATCTCTCCGGATGTATGCATAAATCTGCGAATGTCTTCTACACCTTTAAAATCACAAAAGAAGTAATAGTATAGAAGTACTGCGGGGATTACTCCGGCGGCACCATTGGTGGGTGAAGTTACTACGCGACCCAAAGAAGCATTTTCTTCGTTAACCGCAAGTGCAAAACAGCTAATCCATTTATTTATTGTATTGAAATCCTTGGGTTGTCTTTTAATCGCTTCCATCCATTGACCTACATTCTTATATTCTTCACCTTTCAGGAGTGCATTGCAAATCTTTTTGGCACGTCGTTTTACATTTAATCCTCCTGGCAGAGTGCCATCCGTTGCACAACCTTTATACACACATTCAACCATGGTATTGTAGATTGCTTGAATTTTGGCGTTTATTTTTTCCTCAGTTTGAAATCTCAATTCGTTTTGATACACTATTTCAGAGATTGAAACTCCTATTAAGCTGGCATGATTTAGGAGGTCTTGCCCACAATCAATTGGGAAAGGTAGGATGGTTACTCTTTTATCTTCAGCACAAACGCCTCTCTCTTCAATGAATCCACCTCCAACCGAATAATAAGTAGTTTCGAGAATTACATCATTCGCTTTGTAGGCTTTGAATGTAAGTGTGTTTGGATGTTCTGGAAGAGAAAAATCATGAAAAATGAGATTCGACTTCGGATTAAATTTTATTGAAGTTGAATTGATTCGAATTCTTTGAAGGCTTTCAATTTTTGAAATGTAGAATCCGATTTCTTCGGTGGGAATCGTTACCGGATCAAATCCTTCCAGACCCAATTGAACTGCAATATCGGTGCCATGACCGACACCTGTTTTAGAAAGTGAGCCAAAAAGATGGACGTCAACCTTATCGATTGAATGATTATTGAGTTTTGATGCGAAATCAAGTGCTGCCCTCCATGGGCCCAGCGTATGTGATGAAGAAGGTCCGACACCAATTTTGTAGATGTCAAAAATACTGATTCGTTCCATAGGTATGATCAAAGTTGGTTAGGGTAATGATCATTACAATGCAAATATGATTTATTTTGAAGTGATTTAAAAGCGTATGTTAAAATGATTTATAACTGCCATGCCTTCCAAAGTCTTGTACGGCGGGCAAGGCTTGGAATACAGATTGAAACTTCCCACCGATTCTGTAGGACAGGCATTTTTGAGGTTCGTATCCATAGCTCGCGTAGAGCTTTAGCTCCTAGCCTTAAAAAAGCTGATGAGATGTATTTCAATGAGCTATAGAGGAATTAACAATATGTGTAACTACGAAGTCTTTATATAATTTCAGTTAAAAAAAACTGTAGTGTTTTCATATCACAAGCCCAGGTTTGGAATCCCTGTCGTTAGGACACATCTTTTATCTTATATCCGAAGTGTATAGCTTCGAATCTTTGTAGTCCAGATACAAATGTTTTATTGCCTGGAGGGCGTTTTTTATTATAAAATTCTTTCCACCCTCCCAGTCGTGCTATAATCCAAGCCGCATAAGCAAGGTCATCTTTTGAATGAGGGTTTTGTTGTTTTACTGTATTTCCTTCCAATGATTTATTTATTTTGATTAAGCATTCTATTTCATCTTGAGTGAAGGTCAGATCTATCTTATTCTTAGTTGTGCCATCTCTGGCTGCTTTTAGTTGTTGGATTTTTATGGCTGCTTTCATGGTGAGTAATAATAATTTTCTAATGCTTTTACCTCTCGTTAATTCTGTGTTTTCTATGTTGTAGCAATCCGTTTTTAAGAGTTTAAAAAATTCTTCTATTAACCATCTTCTTTCATATAAAGATACTACTTCTCTAGCTTCTTCCATATTTGTTACTTCTATGGTTGTTAATAGTAGCCAAACTAATGGGGGTTCATTCTTATATCCTTTATGGGTTTTCTCCCTTATTTCTACAGCATACATTTTGATTCCTTCTGGATGGTTTTTTTCCTTAGTCTTTTTATACTTCCCCCATGGTATGGTAAATGAAGCTATCCTCGTTTCCATTAGTGCTCTTCTTTTCTTCCGCTTTTTTGTCTTAACTTTCAATTTTGTTATTCCTACAACTGCACTAGTGCTTATCAGTTCTTTTAACTTTCCTTGTTCACCTGACTCATCTATTACATTTCTGTTATGGTAACTTCTCAATACTAAATCTACCTTATCATCAGGTAATCGATCTAAGGCTTCTATCATATCACATTCGCGATCTGCTATTAATGTAATATGCTCCGCCTTATTCAATACTTGTATGGATTGCTTAAAACCTTCAATCCATCTATAGCTTTCTTTTTGTTCAATATACTCTGAATTCCTTTTAGTCTTTTCGCCTTTTTCTCCCCTAGTTTCTTTATTCCTTTTCACAAAGCTACTATGGGATACTCCTAGGGCAGTACGCGTATCTCTATCATAAACTACATTTGTATGGAGTTCTAATCCATGGTAATTAATGTAGCCATTCCAAGCAACTTGTATAAGACCAGAAGTATCTTTTATTCGGTTTTTAGTATCGGTTAGGGTGAAAGTTGAGGTATCAGCAATGACTATTACACGCTTGTCGGCTACAAGATTCAAGCACTCATCAGCTGTTTGTTTAATTATGGCAGCCTCTGTGACTTTACTATTTTGTAAAAACCGATAGAATGACTTTTCTTCACTTGAATTAACACTTATTTTGTGTATTACAGAGGATTGTTGTTCGATGAGACGCTGTTCAAGACAGCCCTTTTTTTTCTAATCTCAAATCATTGTAGAGACTAGTTAAGTGCATGTTGCTCATAACTTGTTGTTTTAATATATATTAAATATACGAATAATATATAATATGTATGTATTTGTGTCCTAACGACAGGGATTGTTATCCAAGGCTTAGGAATATGGAAGTCTT
>JBCCVV010000181.1:0-13996 GCA_039194925.1 Bacteroidota bacterium | reverse complement strand
TTCATAGATTCTTATATTCGATGGGCCACTTTTGTCAGATCGTTCGGTTGAAAGCATCATTCCATTAAAGGATTGATAGTTGTCCCAGGGCCAAACTCTGGGTGGAGTTTCTTGGTCTGCTGTTTTAAAAAATGCCCATTGTTTGATTAAGTTATCCTTCTTATCTACGTAAACTTCGTACTTGTTATTAGGAGTATTTCCTACGCCTTTGAAGGTTAGGGAAAGTACAGAAGAAGGAGCTCCGCCCATCATAGTGTCTTCTCGTACGTAAGTAACGGTAACTCCGGGGTCTTGTAATTTAAATGGCATAAACAGCCAATAGGAATCGTTGATCCAGATGCCCTCACCCCGGTCAGTTAATTTTTTTATTTCTTCTGTTTCGGTTATTTCTTTTCCAGATTTAAGGATTCTTCCATTTGAATTATGTAAGTCGATGAGGTAGATCATAGTATCTCTTGGTGATTCGATGCGTACCCTTCCCCCTTTTTTATCCCAGACCAAATGGCGAGCTCCAAAGAAAGTCCAGGACACATATTTCAGATCGTCCCAATTTTCATACCCTCCCATAGCTTCGATCATCGTTGAAACGATACTGGATGCTTTGGTGTCTATTATATTGGTCCGCTCGACTACTTGTGTTTCCACCTCTAATGCAGCTGTTTCTTTAGGTTTACAGGCAAGTTGAAGGAAAATGAGAGATGTGATGGCGAGTAGAAATTTTGAGGAAATCTTCATGTGAAAATGAGTTTTGTATATTTTTATCAAAGTTAATTTTCTTAATCAATTACCCGGATGGTTATGGGATTCAAATTACTTCACGAATTGAGAATTATTTTCTTTTTGAAACCAAGCAATTGCTTTTGCCTCAATTTCTTTGATAAATTTATTCTTACTGTCATTGTATTCCATGCCGTGCGCCCAATTATGTTGACTTAGTTTGATTTTTAATCGACCATAATCTTCTCTTTCAATGGGATGGGCAACCAAAAAATCACGAAACGCAATGTGCCTTATCCAATCGGGAGAATTGAATTTCCAGATGTGGATATGCGCCACTCTGAATTTACTGATCTTTTCGTGAGGGGTCGTATCAAAATCATCTTGAATACTTTTGATTCCGGTCAATACACAGTCGTCTTTAATTCGAACAAATAATCTTCGTTCGGGCATACCTTGTTCAAAGGCTTGATAGTATACATATCTATTGTCCTGCAATAGCAGTTCAACAATTTTTGAGAAGTCTTTTTTATTGTCAATTCCGACCAATATGTCTATTACTGGTTTAGCAGACAATTCTGGAACAGCGGTACTTCCGAAATGCTCAATTATTGGATCAAAAGAAGACAAAAGCTTTGATATTTCGTCTTTTAGTGCTTTAAATTGATTTGGCCATTCTTTGCTATAGGGAAGTACTTTAATTTTCATAAGTTCTTATTATTCAAAATGGCGTGACAATATTGAGGTTTTTAGATCACTTCTTTAACTATCTTCTTAAGGACAAAGGTGATTTGGATATTATTGTGATGAGGATGACTCCAGATTAATTAGGTGGCTGGTAACATCAATTCCGTTTTGCTTTAGAAGATCTAGTGACTTCTTAATGGCTTGGGATTTGATCTCGGATCCAGAATAATTGCTATCGGTAGGGTCAATCCAATATTGCGTTACGATATTGATTTTATACAGCCCTGCATCTTGAATCGAGGTCTTTGCCAGCTTATATTTTTGCAATACACCAGGAATCGAATTGATGGTTTCCAGCAATATTTTTCGAGCCATTTTAATGTCCGTACCATAATCAAATCCAAAAGAGAATTGTTGCCGAATATACCCATCGATGGTATAATTGAAGAGCGGGTTTTTCAATAATATCCCGTTGGGTATATATACATCTTTGCCGTCGAATGTCTTTAAATGTGTCTCTCGCAAGTTGAGATCCAGAATTATACCCTCGATGTCTTGAATCATTACAACATCGCCAATTCTAAATGGGCGTTTGAACGCTAAAATGATGCCCGCTAGAAAGTTTTCTCCAATGTCTTTAAAGGCAAATCCAATAACAAAGGCAGAAATAGCCCCGGCACCCAGGATGCTTGAAATGATATTTTGTTTGCCGATGATGTAGAAAAAGAGTACTGTGCCAATTAAGACATTAATAATCTTAAAAATATCCGATACAAAATTGACCTGGAGTGGATCTTCTGCTTTGGATTTCAAAAAAATAGTGATCCGTTTACGAATGATTTTACTGATCCAAAAATAAAGAAAAGCAACGATTAACCCTATGATGAGAAGTGGGGCCGCTTCTAAAATGGTGTAATAAAAACTCACCAATTCGTCCCGTATGTTTTGTAAAAGTGTATTCATTGCGTTTGAAATTGTAGGTATATATAAAGTTAATCCCTATTTCTGATATGCACTGGAAAATTCTTACTTCGTCGATCATCGAAATAAATAAAACCAAATGAAAATCAAACATTTTAATTTGCAAATATGTATAAGTCAGAGCTACAAGGATTTAACCATTAAAAATTATCAGTTATAGAACTATCTCTTAAACAGCACAAGTATACATGAGTAAATAATTTAATGTTTGGCACACTGTTTGCCTTAAGAGTAGTATGAGTTTTGGTTATTAAATTGAGTAATGCCCGTGATTTTCGTCTTTCACGGGCTTTTTTATTGCACATACTACTTCTTTCTCTTCTTAGGTTTCCAATTTTTTTTTGGCAGATATTTGATTACATTTTGATCAAGATTTGAAATGGCAAGCCTGAATCCAACTTGAGTGGAACGCTGATCTTCTCGAAAACCTTGACGACTTCCGATTTGTGTATATACAAGCCCTTTTACCCACGAACCTCCTTTACAAATTCGAATATTTTCACGAGCCAAAATAGTTAAATCGTGCTTTAGCCAGTTTAGGTTGTACTCAAAACTGTTTTCTCGGGCATTCAAATTGTTTTCATGTCTGGCAATCTCTCGTTCAATTACAGTTTTGTCGGTTAGTCTTAAAGAATTGAATTCATCGTTTTCGGTGTAAAAAGAATACGTATAGCCATGATCTTCTGTCCATTCAGAAACATTGCCCGCCATATCGAAGACATTTCTTTCATTCGAAGGATAGGAGGCAACTTCACAGATATACAAGCACCCATCTTCTGCATAGTCTTTTAATTGAACATTATTTCGATCATAGACTGGACCAATATTTGCCAATTCGTTTAGCTTGGGGAGTGTGTAATTGGATGGCCATTCATAGATTAAATCTTTTGATTCCATCACCCCTTTCGTTTTTCGAGTTGCTGCAAATTCCCACTCTGCTTCCGTGGGTAACCTGAACTGAATAGTACTTGATATGCCTTCCTTATCCAGGAGAGCTTTAAGTTTTTCAGTTTTCCATTGGCAAAATGCTTTTGCCTGATTCCACGAAATTCCTACTACCGGATAATTATCATAATATGCTAGTCTGTGATAGTGTCTTGCCATTGGATCATTGTAGCTATATGGATATTCAGTCAACCAAAGTAAAGTATCCGGATAAAAGCGTTTTTTAGCTTCCGTAATACCCAGTTCCTTCACTTTATCCAGATAAAATTCTCGCCATGACTGATTCGTAACTTCGGTCGCAGAAATATAAAACGGTTCGATAGTGGCTTTCTTAGGAATCATTGAAGAGAATAAGGTAGAATCCGACTCTGTCATTAAAATATCGACACCAGAAGTCCTGCCCATCGTGAAAGAACCGCCTTCCATATATATCAATTTCTGCAGTTGTGCCTTTATCTCATTTTTGATAGTAAAAGATTCATTGGGAATAATGGTTTTGTTGCTGCCGGTAAAACTAAGTGTTGTTAGGCTTAGGTATAAGATGCAAATTGTGAAAGTAACTTGTTTTCTAAGTTTTAATTTTCGATTGTTTTGCATTATTTATAACTTCTTCAATTTTTCCATCTCCTCCTCTATTATCTTAATTCGTTCTTCTCCATCTGCCAGTTTTTTGCGTTCGTTGTTAACGACTGCCTCAGGAGCATTATTCACGAATCGTTCATTCGATAGTTTTTTCTGGATAGAGCCAACAAATCCTTTTTGATATTCCAAATCTTTTTCCAGTTTGGTAAGTTCTGCTGCGACATCGATTTTTTTCTCAAAAACTACTACGAACTTTTCAGTACCGGAGATAAAACTTGCTCCGCTCACATCATCATTGTCGGTTCGACGAATCTCTTTTAATACACCAACCTTTTTAATCATCTCCTGAACACCACTTTTTCCAAGAAAAGCATCCATACGCTCAGAATTGATAGCGACCAATTCCAGTTGTTCGATTTTAGAAAGGCCGTTTTTTGCCCGTATATCCCGAATGTTACTAATGATATCTTTAGCTTGCTCAACCACCGAAATAGTGTCTTGGTCCAAGGCATTCGCCTTTGGATATGTACTTACAATGCAATCTTCACCTTCACTTCTATCGGCCAAAATATGCCAAATTTCTTCTGTGATAAACGGCATAAATGGATGCAGAACCACGCAAATCTTTTCATAAAATCCTTTGGCCTGGATTTTTACAGAACGCGCAATTCCTTCACCATAAGGCGGTTTGATCATTTCTAAATACCACGAACAGAAGTCGTTCCAAATAAATGAATACAAGGTGGTCAGGGCTTCGGATAATCGATATTCCTTAAAATTGGATTCAAGCTCCACTAAAACGGCATTTAGTTTATTCTCAAACCATTGCGCCGCGAAATCATCTACCTTATTGCTGGTTTTGTTTTCATCTATTTCCAGACCTTCAAGCAAACGTAGGGCGTTCCAAAGCTTATTGCTGAATTTACTGCCTTGTTCACATAACTTCTCATCAAAAAGCAGATCACCACCTGCAGGAGAACTGCTTAACATACCAAAACGAACCCCATCGGCTCCATATTGATCGATCAAAGCAAGTGCATCTGGAGAGTTTCCAAGAGACTTACTCATCTTTCTGCGCTGTTTATCTCGTACCATTCCAGTGAAGTAGACATGATCAAATGGTCGTTTATTTTCCCACTCATATCCAGCCATGATCATTCGTGCTACCCAAAGGAAAATAATGTCCCAACCCGTTACCAACACGGAAGTAGGGTAGTAATAATCCATTTCCTCTTTGGTATTGAAACCATCAAAAAGAGATATGGGCCATAGCCAACTGGAAAACCAAGTGTCTAACACATCTTCATCTTGATTCAGATCATCCACGGTCAAATCTGGATTTCCTAATTTTTCTTTTGCCTGGGTTAATGCTTCTTCCTCGTTTTTAGCTACAAAAACTTCCTCTCCGTAATACCAGGCTGGTATACGATGCCCCCACCACAATTGTCTTGAAATGCACCAGTCTCTTATGTTTTCCATCCAATGTCGGTAGAGATTTTTCTGATTTTTTGGAAAGAATTCTACCTCATCGGTAATCACAGCTTCCAACGCTGGTTCTGCCAGTGCCTTCATATCTACATACCATTGCAACGAAAGCTTAGGTTCTACAACGGACTTCGTTCGTTCGGATCTTCCTACGCTGTGTGTATAGTCTTCTAATCCAACCAGGTGACCCGACTCTTCCAACTTTTTCTTGGCCATCTTACGGGCAACAAATCGATCCTCACCTACAAATACTTGTCCCGCTTCCGATATCGTACCATCGTCGTTGATGACATCGATTACTTCCAAATTATGCCGCTTCCCGATTTCATAATCATTCACATCATGTGCTGGTGTAATCTTTAATGCCCCCGTTCCAAACTCCATGTCTACATAGGAGTCAAAAACTATAGGAATGACGCGATTGACCATTGGTACAATGGCATTTTTTCCTTTCATATGCGTATATCTGGGATCATCCGGGTGAACCGCAATGGCACTATCCCCCATGATGGTTTCTGGTCGAGTAGTGGCAATAGTAATGTATTCATTGCTACCTTCCACCTGATATCGAACATGAAATAATTGGGTCGTCTCTTCTTCATGTAATACCTCTTCATTGGACAGAACGGTTTGTGCATCCGGATCCCAATTTACCATACGAAGACCTCGATACAATTTGCCATTGTTGTAAAGATCTACAAACGCCTGATAGACTGCTTCTGATCGGATTTCATCCATGGTAAATGATGTTCGATCCCAATCACAGGATGCGCCCAACTTACGCAGCTGCATCAATATCTTTCCGCCATATTCCTCTTTCCACGCCCATGCGTGCTCCAGGAACTCCTCACGGGTAAGATCAGATTTTTTGATGCCTTTCTCTCGTAACATTCTTACGACCTTTGCTTCGGTGGCAATGGACGCATGATCCGTTCCAGGTACCCAGCACGCATTCTTTCCATCCAATCTAGCTTTACGAATAAGGATGTCCTGGATTGTGTTGTTCAACATATGCCCCATATGAAGTACTCCAGTGACATTCGGTGGAGGGATAACAATAGAATAAGCTTCTTTTTCATTAGGCTCGGAATGAAAATAATTCTTCTCCATCCAATGAGAATACCATTTTTCTTCTATTTCTTTTGGCGTGTACCTCGTTGATATTTCCATAATTATGTATGCGCTAGATATTAAGTTATAAGCTAGACTGAATGTCAATTCGATGTGTTTCAGCCCGCAAAAATACTATTATTTAAATCTTAATTGATATAGTTTTTTCTGGCCATCGGGTAGCATGTTGACCACCAGTAGATTGTCATAATCGCTCTCTGGAAATCCTTTGTCTAAGATCTTGTAATCCATCAATACGTTGGCCATTGCAGGTGTGGTGTTGGAGTGTCCTGCTATCATTACCTTGTTTAATTCTTTACTACTACTGATATCGTTGCCCAATTGCCTCAGGTTTTTGGGCTGATAGATTTTTGTTGGCAGACCTTTGGCATTACACAATGAATCTACCGTGTGCATAGTTCGATTGTATAGCGTAGAGTAGATGGCATCTAATCGAGTCTTTTTGAATATCTCCGCCAATCGATAAGAACGATCGTATCCGTCTTTTGTGAGAATCGGATTCCCTTTGGGGACAGTGTCTTTTTCAGCGTGTCGAATAAGATAGACCACTTTAGCTCCATTTTCAATAGTAAGACTAATCTTTATATCCCCTTCCAACCAAATTTCATTGCGCTCGATGTACTCTACATATTTACCATTGTAATCAACAATTTTCTTCTCTTTTGGCTTGCATCCAACGATAAAAAGTAACACCAATCCTACTGCCAGCAACCTCATGCCTCTTCCATTTTTAATTCAAAAATATCCTGTTCAATTTGATTTTTAAGAATGTCATCCATCGTTTCACGTTTACGGATAAGGTAGTCCTTTCCTTCATGAATAAGCACCTCAGCAGGTCGGTATCTCGAATTGTAATTGGAAGACATCATAAAACAGTAGGCTCCGGCATTGTGAAATGCTAAAATATCACCTTCATGAACTTCATTTAGTTTTCGATTGACACCAAACGTATCCGTCTCGCAAATGTATCCTACAACCGTATAAATTCTTGTTCGACCCGATGTTTTAGAAATATTTTCTATTCTATGATATGCATCATAAAGCATCGGACGGATAAGATGATTAAGACCTGAATCAATACCAGCAAAAACCGTCGAAGTGGTCTGTTTAATCACATTAACTTTAGTAAGAAATGTGCCTGCTTCAGATACCAAAAATTTACCGGGTTCAAACATTAGGGTAATTTCTCTGCCATAGGATTTACAGAATTCATTGAAACGTTTAGATATTCGTTCTCCAAGATCCTCAACATCCGTCTCTATCCCATCATTTTTGTAATCGACTTTGAATCCACTACCAAAGTCAATATCTTCAATGTCGGGAAATTCAGATGCAATATTAAACAGTACCTCGGCACCTTGTAAGAATACTTCCGAATCCAGAATATCTGACCCGGTATGCATGTGTAACCCGGTCACCTTTACACCCGTAGCTTCGACAATTCTATGTACATGAGGCATTTGGTGAAATGAAATCCCAAATTTACTATCAATATGTCCAGTTGAAATCTTACTGTTTCCGCCCGCAAGGATGTGCGGATTGATCCGAATACAAATCGGCTTGTCTGGAAATGCCGTTCCAAACTGTTCCAAAATACTGAGATTGTCAATATTGATTCTTACGTTTAAAGAAAGTGCTTCTTTGATTTCTTCAAGGGAAACACAATTTGGAGTGTAAATGATGTCCTCCGCAGAAAACCCCGCTTTAAGACCCAATTTTACCTCCTGTATCGAAACCGTATCCAAGCCAGCACCAAGCGATCGTATGAATTTAAGAATATTAATGTTGGTGAGTGCCTTACATGCATAATTGATCTTGAGTTGTTTGACATGGAAAGCATCCGTCAATCGTTTGTACTGTCGCTCAATGGTTGCTGTGTCATAAACATAGAGTGGGCATCCATACTTTTCAGTTAATTCCAAGGCATCAACACCACCGGAAAAAACATACCTGTCATTTTCAATTTGCATGAGTCTAAGTTTTGACCTGCAAAGATAAGGATAAGCTTAGAGCTTGTTGTAAAATTTTGTGAACTGATTTTCAAAGATTTAAGGTTCTGACCAGAGAATCAAAATTGAATTTAGCAAGCTAAATGAACCTCTGATTCCGACGCCTAGATTCTTAGATAATTGTAAAGCAGGAAGCATCATCTTTAATGTTTTGATTTAATTACGAAAAAGAATTATAACCAAATTAAATTTTATAACATGATCTTGGTAGAAGACTTGTATTTTATAGATATTGATTAACTACTCCTCAAGCGTTGAATCAATTCACTCTTTTTGGGATTTGCGACTTGTATCTCTTTCCCATTTTCCATAATTACTGCGCCACCTTTTCCCTTGACGTATCGGGTGATGTGATCCAAGTTAATAATGAATGATCGATGGATTCGGTAAAACCCAAAATTGTCCAAGGCAGATTCGTAGAATTTTAAACTACGGCAAATCATTAGTTTTCTGCCATCTGTAAAATGGAAATGGGTAAAATTATCATCTGCTTCGCAATAGACAATATCGCTCATTTTCACAATTTCCAAGCCCTCCATAGTGGGAAGAACCAATTTTCGGTTTTGATTGTGAACGGCAGCTATGTTTTGAAGTAAGATTTCGGCGCGATTGACTTTATTTTTTTCTTCCAGGTTTTTGCGTACGTCGCTCACGGCTTTTTCCAATTCTTCAATATCCAGAGGTTTTAAAAGATAATGAGCTGCACTGAGGGCGAATGCCTGCACGGCATATTGACTGAATGCAGTGATAAAAATGATTTCGAAATCGATTTTACCAAATTGTTCCAGAAGGTCAAAAGCATTGCCACGAGGCATTTCGATATCCAGAAAGACCAGGTCCGGTTTATATTTAATTATGGCCTTTCTGGCTTCTTCAATGTTTTCGCAATCTGTAATTATGTTTACACGCGGACAATACTTGATCGTAAATCTCCGGAGAGTTTCTCTGCTGTCCTGTTCGTCATCGACGATGATAGCGTTTATCTCAATGGGTTCATTCTTAGATAATTGTGTCGAGGTTATGTTTTTATAATTCATAAGGTTTTCGTGTATATTTCTGTAATAAGTACAAACTGGTCTAATGAAGTTTTTACTTCTTTAATTTTTTCAAAACCATTTTTTGTATAAAAACTGCGATAGGGATTTTCTTTATAAACGAGAACCGAAATTGATTTAGTATCTGTTTTTACGTCTTGGATAATTTTATTCAGCAGGGCTTTTCCGATTCCGTTTCCTTGGCTTTCATAATTCACATAGATTGTGTATAATTCCTTAGGACTATCCACTTTGTCGATTCTGTTCATTCCATAGGAAGCAAAGCCTATGAGATTACAATCTGATTCTGCGATTAAATATGTGACACCATTTTGGAAGTATTTGACGTGTCTTTTGATTTGGCTTTCCAGATTGAGTTGTGACAAAAAAGATTCAGGAATAAAACCTTTGTAACTGTTTTGCCAGGTCTGGATTAGCAATTGACTTACGGCTATCATATCCTCTTCAGTTCCTTTCCGAATATTAATCATTTACCAATTATTTTCATCAAACTCCTAATCTTTCGGAATAATTACTTCTACAAATGTTCCTTTGTCTTCCAAATCAGGATTTAGATCCTGTGTTTTTATCTTATAGTTTTTGTTATAAATGGTATTGATCAATTTGATTCTTTTCGATACATTATTCAGACCCGTGCTATTGTACTTTTTCTGATTTTGGGTTTTCAGAAATTTAGATTTTTCTCTTCCGATTCCGTTGTCTTTGATATTTACGGCAATGTGTTTTTCGTTCTCTTCAAATGATATTTCCAACGCACCATTTTTTTCTTTATATCGCAATCCATGCCAGATGGCATTTTCGATGAATGGCTGGATCAGCATAGGAGGGATTTCCAGTTTTTGCAGACTTGAAAGGTCGTTTTGAAACGTATAATCAAACTTGTCGCGAAAACGAAAATGTTCCAATTTTAGATACAACTCATTCAATTCGATTTCATCTTGGATGTTGATAAAATCTTTTTCAGAATAATCAAGGACCTTTCGCATTAGTTGAGAAAAATCAGCAAGAAATTTATTGGCTGCCTTTTCATCATTTTGAGCGATGAAATTGTTGACAGAATTCAATGCATTAAAGATGAAATGTGGATTCATTTGAGTGCGCAACGATTTCAAATACAGCATTTGATTTGCTCTTCTTTTAGCCCTTATATTTTTAAACAAAAAGTAGAAAAAAATTATGAGAGCAAGCACAATGAGCATCAAAAAACCAATAATTATGTACTGGGTAAGTATTTTATTATCACTAAGGCTTTCGTCCTTCACCTTTAAATTAAAATCCTTTTCAGCGATGTCAATTTTCTTTTGACTTTTTACGATTTCGATCTCTTGATTTAAGTTTTTTTTCAATTTCTCAATCTCACTTTCTTTTGCTTTTATATAGTTCTGAAGATCTTCGAATGCGATAGATATATTGCCTAACTCTAGATTGGATTTATACGATTTTTCATAGACTTCTGCTGCAAGATTCGCAGAGGTGTTCGCAGTGATGGAACGCTTGGATTCTTCTAACGAAATTAAAGCCTTTTCGGTTTCATTTTCCTCTTCAAACAGCTTGGATTTTCTAAAATTCTCTCGGACTAAATTATCATCATTAATCCCGGAATAATTAACCGTATTTTGGATGTCAATTTTCTCTGTATTGGATAATTCAGTTTTTGAGAAAAATGCTTCATTGGCTTTATCCAATTCGGCAACATCTTCCTTTTTCAAAATTGTATTTCTCGGTACTGTATTGTATGAATTTTGTAACGCATTTGTGGCATTGCTGTAATCCTTCATATTCAGATAAGCCTTACTTTTTCGAGCTTCAATTCTGGCAAACGACAAGCTATCCAAATCGTATCTTTTCTGGAGAAGTTCTAAATCGAGAAGTGCAGCATTGTTATCGTTCATCATGATTTTGATGTCTGCCTTGGCTTCTTCGCATTTAAGTCTTATATCGTCCGAAGTGCTCGTTTGAATGCATCGGTCAAAATGAATCAAAGCAATTTTTTCATTTTTTCTCTTTAGATTGATTTCGCCAAGATGGTAATTGGCTTTGGCATAAATTGGATTTTTTTCGTTGGTTACATATCGAAGCGCATCTTTGTACCTATTCTCCGCGAGTTCATCTTGATCGATTTGCTCATATATCGTGCCTAATAAAAAATATGCCTTTCCTAAATTATCACTAGGTTTCTTATTAAGTCGTTCAATTTCAATGACTTGCTCGATTGTTGAAATTGCTTTCAAAGGATCTTTCTCCTTTTGCGATTCGGCCGTTTTCAGCATTTTAGCGGGAGACGAACGCTTAGATAGTATTTTTGATTGACCTACGGAAAAGAAGGGAACAATCAACAAGATCAAGATTATGTAAATGCATTTTCTTATCATATCCATCCAAAGTTACAACATTTTTAATATGCAATAAATTGTGAATTCTGATAAAAAACCATGTTCACGGAGTTATTTTACCCCTTCACCAAGTGAATCGATCGCCTCTCCATTTCTTACTTTTTTTTATTCTTTTTTCTATTCAGTTTTGATGCTAGTTATTGAATTGTCGAGTTATTGAATTGTCGAGTTATCGAATTAGCGAGTTATCGAATTATCGAGTTGTTGAGTGACATAGTGACAAAGTGGGACAGAGTGGCAAAGTTGGACAGTGGCAAAGTGGGACAGTTGTAAAGTTGGTAAGTGGCTAAATGAGACATCGTTAGCATTATACAGTAGCAATTTACTCCCAATACTACATTAGATTCATTGAACCATTAATCAACTAAATTACTCTACAACTCTACAACTCTACAACTCTACAACTCTACAACTGAACAACTAAACAATTGAGCAACTCTACAACTCTACAATTCAATAACTCAAAAATTAAGAAACTAAATAAAATCCATTATGATACGACGAAATATAACCTTATTATTTTTGGTTCTTTTTACCTGTTTGGGATTTAGCTTTGCGGCTATAAAATTAACAGGAGCATCGCCAATAGCTAAAGTTGCTAAACTCGGTAACGAGATCATCAAGAAACCGATTAATGTTGTCAAAGAGGGAGCTAAAAGTACCATTCAGGTAGCCCTTTTACTCGATACGAGTGGTTCAATGGAAGGGCTGATAGAGCAGGCAAAATCACAACTCTGGAACATCCTGAATGAACTGGCTCGTACTCAAAAAAATGATCAGGAGACGAACTTGCAAATTGCATTATACGAATATGGAAATCCGAGAACAGGCGACACTGAATTGCAAATACGTCAATTGTCAGGCTTTACTACGGATATGGATTTGATCTCAGAACTGCTTTTCTCTTTACAAACTGACGGTGGGCAGGAGTATTGTGGAGCAGTACTCAAAAGATCTTTGGATGAATTGAAATGGAAGGCCGGAGATGGGTTAAAAATGATTTATATAGCTGGTAACGAGCCATTTACACAGGGTCCGATCAATTACCTACAGGTTTGTGAACGTGCTCAAACGGAGGGCATTGTCATCAATACAATATTTTGTGGTGATCTTAAAGATGGAAAGTTTGGTCAATGGGATGACGGAGCAGTAATTGCAGGGGGTGAATTTATCAATATTTCTCATAATGAAGAGACGGTCTACATTGCTTCGCCGTATGATGATGAGATCAATAAACTCAACAAAAAATTGAACGACACTTACATCCCGTATGGTAAATATGGCACTTCCAAAAAAGAAAATCAGCGCCGCCAGGACATGAATGCGATTAGCTATAGCAAGTCAAATGCTGCAGATCGAATATCATACAAAAGTTCTTCAAAATATAAGGCAGATGATTGGGATCTTGTTGATGCTTACAAGAAAGATAAGTCTATACTGAAAACAGCCGATATCAAATCAGAAAAATACAGCACAATGTCGATCGAAGAATTAGAAGCAAAAGTCGAGGAAATCACTACACAACGATCCACCATTAAGGCAGAAATTAAAAAGCTGGACAAAAAAAGAAGAGTCTACAAAGAAAAAGAAGCGCAAAAAAGCCTTTCCGACAAGGACAAGTCTTTGCAAAACTCAATCATCAAATCTGTAAGAAAACAAGCTTCCAAGAAAGGATTTAAAATTAAAGATGAATAACCCGGCTATGTAGTGATACTCCAACTTTTTTCTAACCTTAAACAAATTCAATTATGAAACTATTCGCTTTAATATTTTCGCTCTTTTTATGGGGCATACCACTAGAAAATAAGCAATCCTTCAATTTAGGAAATAAGGTAAAAACTAAAGAAAAAAAGTCATTTGCCTCCTTTTTAAGTAATTTTGAAAGAGTGAATCAACCGAGTACAATTGAACTCTCTGAGTTGGAAAAGTATCATACTCTGGCTAAGGGTAAGAACATTTCCAAGAAAATGAGAAAAAGTAGCAGGAACAAATATCTTTTAGAATACTTACC
>JBCCVV010000180.1:0-14039 GCA_039194925.1 Bacteroidota bacterium | reverse complement strand
TCTTGCCTTTCTTGGATTATATGATTTTGTGTTATTTTCGTTCATTACATTTTCAATAATTGCCATTCTTCTATCGAAGGGAGAATTTTTGAATTTGCTATTCGATCCTTTTACAAACTTATTAATTGCATTCTTGATC
This sequence comes from Bacteroidota bacterium, assembly GCA_039194925.1. GTDB lineage: Bacteria > Bacteroidota > Bacteroidia > Chitinophagales > Saprospiraceae > CAJXUU01. The sequence goes on along the minus strand of JBCCVV010000180.1, from coordinate 13,900 downwards.
ATAGTTAAAATTTAAATTTTGCAATATTTTATTCTGTGAAATTTAAAATACTACGGTTATTGTAATTCTTTATTTTGTAACGCAAAGATAAATCTATTTTTTATTCCGTGCAACAACTTTCCAAATAATATTTTGCCAACTGTTTGTTAATTAAGCTTTCTCCAATAAATCTTTGGTGCTATTTACAATCTTCATTAAAAAAGGCGATCAACCTAAATCAATCGCCTTTTTTATTATTTACTTTACTCTTAAAACAAAGTAAGTCAACTATGCCATTTACTATATTCCAAAATCGTAATTCGCAATTACTACTTACGGCTTTATAATTTTCTTTGCTTTCGCATCCCGTTGCATTGGGTTATCTCTTGTTCTCTTCTTCTTGAACAAATCAAATCGATCCACTTTTGGCTTTGGTGGATAATGGTTATTTGAAGTGTCTACATCAGCCGTTTCTTTGTACGGATCTAATGTGATATTTGTCACCTCTTTTTCACTTGGAAACACTTTTGTGATTGTCTTTGCATCCATTCTCCACAATTCTGCTGGTATTCGTTCGATCTCTTTCGTACCATCGGCATATTCAAATTCTAAAATTACAGGCATTGGCAAACCTCCTTTGTTTTCAAACTCAATCTCATAGTAATTCATTCCACTATTCAATAAGGCAATATCTTCTTCGGAAAGATTGGCTATTGATTCTTCGTATTCTTGAACATCCAATGCATTAGGAACACTCGGATCATACGTAGTATAGAAATCATTCAATGAAGGATCTCTCTCGTTGTACGTTTCCTTAATAGCCGTTTTATTTCTTAACGTAGAAATATCCGGATATTCTTCAGCTTTATCCGCCTTGGCGATTTCCATCAACTTCATAGGATCTTCAGGATCCAACTTGAAATGTTTCACTGTATTCATAGCCAAATCTACATGATCATTGGTATAAAACCAACCTCTCCAAAACCAATCCAAATCTACGCCCGAAGCATCCTCCATCGTACGAAAAAAGTCCGCCGGAGTCGGGGTCTTAAATGCCCATCGTCTAGAATATTCTTTAAACGCATGATCGAATAATTCTCTACCCATGATTGTTTCACGCAAAATATTTAATGCAGTAGCAGGTTTGCCATAAGCATTGTTTCCAAACTGGAAGATGGATTCAGAATTCGTCATAATGGGTGAAATCTTGTCTTTGTCTCCACTCATGTATGGTACTATCTTAGCAGCAGGCCCTCTTCTGGAAGGATAGTTTCGTTCGAATTCCTGTTCAGTCAAGTATTGCACAAAGGTATTCAGTCCCTCATCCATCCAAGTCCATTGTCTCTCATCGGAGTTGATAATCATTGGAAACCAATTGTGACCAACCTCATGAATGATTACACCAATATGACCATACTTTGTACGCATGCTGTAAGTATCGTCCGATTCACATCTACCATAATTGAAGCAAATCATTGGATACTCCATTCCCATGCTCCCATCAATTGACCAGGCTACTGGATACGGATATTCTATGGTAAACTTGGAATAGGTGCGCAATGTCTGTGCAATCGCCTTAGTAGAATATTTTTTCCATAAACAATCTCCTTCCTTGGTCCACATGCTCATTGCCATGGCAGTCTTGCCACTAGGAAGTTTCACGTTAAATGCATCCCAAATAAATCTTCTCGAAGTAGCAAAAGCAAAATCTCTCACATTTTTCGCAGAGAATTTCCAAGTCTTTTTTGCAGTTGCCTTTTCCTTTATTCGCTCGTCTGCTTCCTCTCTGGTGGCAATGGTAACCGGTTGATCAAATGTCTTTCTTGCCTTTTCCAACCTATCTTTCTGTGTCGAAGTCAACACATCGCCTTCATTTTTAAGCACTCCGGTTGAAGCCACTAAGTGATCAGAAGGCACCGTGATATTCACATCATAATCACCAAACTCCAAGGTAAACTCACCTCTACCAAGAAATTGCTTGTTTTGCCATCCGTATACATCATAGTATTTACACATTCTTGGGAAAAACTGCGCAATAACATATACATTATTGCCGTCCTCCGGAAATGGCTCATATCCTGAACGTCCTCTATTTACTCTGGTATTATTGATGTTGTACCACCACTTTACGTTAAAACTTGTACTTTGACCAGACTTCAGTGGTTGAGGCAAATCAATACGCATCATTGTTTTATTGATCGTATACTTCATTTGTTGCCCTGAACTATTCGTCACGGCATCAATTTTGAATCCACCATCAAAATCATTTTGCATTCTTTTCAATCCTCGAAGTGAAGTTCTATTCGAGGAGACTGAATTGGGTCTGATCTTCGGTGAATCGCTATCATGCGCCCGTACATTTTGATCCAATTGCACCCATAGATAATTCAGTTCATCGGGAGAATTGTTTTGATACTTAATATTCGATGAACCTATAAGTTTTTGGTTATCATCATCGATTTCAATGTCCATTTTGTAATCGACCTTTTGTTGCCAATAATCAGACCCGGGAGCACCTGACGCATTCCGATAAGAATTCGGTGTGGGTAATTCCTGACCCAGTTGTCTAAATTTATTTTGGTTGGTGTTTTCCTGGCCGATAGCAGAGAAACTTGCCAAGGCAAACATCAATAACAGTATTTTTTTCATTTTTTGTTGACTAAAGATTTTATAAAAATAGTTTTGAAATCGATAAAGAGGCCTAAAAATAGCAAATACCATAGTGATCTATAAGATATTCCTTACGATAACGGTTTTATAACATCGTTCGCAAATAAGAGTTGAAGGGATTATCCGAAAATTTTGTTGCCTATTCAGATACTTTTTATCGATGAAAATCAAGCACATTTCGATTTTCCTCTGTTATATGATATAAGAATGACTATTTTCGGACCGTGAATTCAATTGAAAATGTAAAAATAGCGCTAACGTCGATCAGAGACAATCTTCTACGATCATTACTGACGTTATTAATCGTAGCCGTAGGTATTGCCTGTCTTGTAGGTATGTTGACCGCAATCGACGGTTTGCTTTTCTCCATGAGCGACAACTTTAACCGTCTCGGAGCTAATTCTTATAATTTCCGTAGGAGCAGTGAGACGATTACTACAAATAATGGTGGAAGACAGGAGAAAAGAGGTGATCCAATCGATTTCGATGATGCATATGATTTTAAAGATGCATTTCGCTACAGTGGTTCTGTGGTTTCAATAGACACCTACTGCACAGGAAATGCCACGATAAAATATGATAAGGAAGAAACTACTCCGACCATTCGAGTCATTGGCATAGACGAAGAATATTTTTCCACATCGGCATTTGAAATTGCAGAAGGTCGGAATTTTACACGTTCAGAAGCCTATTCAGGAAGTAATAGAGTGATATTGGGGAGCGATATTGTTGAAACGCTCTTCGATGGAAAATCTGAAAAAGCAATAGGAAAAAGTATTTCAATTAATGGATCCAAGTATAAAGTTCTAGGTACATTGGAACAGAAGGGAAATTCTTCCGGTGATGGAAATGACAAACGAGCCTTCATACCCTTGATCAATGCCAAAAAGATTTACGGATATCCAGATAAAAACTACAATGTAACCGTAGCCGTTAAAAATTCTACAGAAATTGATGATGCGGTCTCTGCCGGAATTGGCGTAATGAGGAATGTAAGAAAACTAAAAGCCTCTGAAAAGAATGATTTTGAAATTCGGAAAAGCGATGGAATTCTCGAACGGCTAAAAGAGCTTACATCAACAATACGATGGGCTACCATTGTCATCGCAGGACTTACTCTGTTAGGTGCGGCTATTGGACTTATGAACATCATGTTGGTTTCGGTGACCGAAAGAACGGCGGAAATTGGCGTACGAAAAGCATTGGGTGCAACGCGGTCCAATGTCCTTTTACAATTCCTTACGGAAGCAGTTGTTATTTGTCTTATTGGTGGATTGGTGGGGATATTTTTAGGAATTATGCTTGGTTTTTTGGTGGCCATTGGGACAAATGGTCAATTCGTTACACCTTGGCAGTGGATGCTGTTGGGCATTACAATCTGTGTGATAGTTGGCGTAGTTTCGGGAATGTACCCTGCATTGAAGGCTTCTCGATTGGATCCTATTGAGTCCTTGAGGTATGAATGATGGAAGCGCACAGAAGTTGTTACACGGAGAAGCGCCGAGAATTTTATTAAACGCTGATGCAGAAAGAGAGAAAGGATAAGCATTTTATTAAAAAACCAATCTATCCAGGCGGATTGAAGGCAATGCGTGAATTGATCCGAAAAGAATTGAGGTATCCGGAAGAAGCATTAAAGGCGAAGGTAGAAGGCACCGTCTATCTTCGGTACGAGATCGACTATAAAGGAAAAGTGATCTCCTCTAGAATATTGAGCAGCTTGGGATATGGATGTGATGAAGAAGCACAACGCATTGTCTCCAAGTTCAAATTTGAAGTGCCGAAAGGTCCGAGAAAGACAAAGGTTAAATTTCATAAAACGATAAAAATTCACTTTCGCCTTCCTAAAGAACAACCCAAGAAGATCGTTTCCTCTCAAAAGACAAGACCATCAACAACCCAATTAACATACACTATAACCCCTTCCAAGAAGAAATCCGAAAATCAACCTCAAAAATCAAATGGATATACGTATACTATTAAAATCTAACATTTAAGTAGATACTTTAATTAAATCCAAGCACGCTCAAAAAACCTTTGTAAAACCCTTTGCTTTTGCTGGTAGTTCTTTGTGAAAAATTACTATCACATTTATTCAAATTAGTCTATTTTTGCACCTTCCAATTTTTAAAAGAATACAATTATGGATTTCAAGAATCTGATTTCACATTGCAAAGAGTATGGATTTATTTTTCAATCCTCGGAGATCTACGATGGTCTGAGTGCGGCTTATGACTACGGACCAAATGGAGTAGAATTAAAAAATAATATCAAGCAATATTGGTGGAAAAGCATGGTCCAAATGCACGATAACATTACCGGAATTGATGCTTCCATCTTCATGCACCCAAAGACTTGGAAGGCTTCCGGTCACGTCGATGCCTTTAATGATCCATTAATTGACAATAAAGATTCAAAAAAGAGATACCGGGCCGATCAATTGATCGAAGGTTACACGGAAAAAATTGAAGCTAAAATCAAAAAAGACGTCGAAAAAGCAAGAAAACGTTTTGGTGATGCCTTTGATGAAAAACAATTTCGGGAGACAAACGGAAGAATTCTGGACAGACAGAAAAAAATCGATGATGTATTAGGTGCCATGAATGAAGCCTTGCGAGAAGGGAATATGGATGCCTTGCGCAATTTGATTATTGCACTAGAGATTCCATGCCCGGAGTCAGGCTCAAGAAATTGGACTGATGTTCGTCAATTCAACCTTATGTTTTCTACGCAATTGGGGAATATAGCAGGCGAAGAAGGTAAATTGTATTTAAGGCCGGAAACAGCTCAAGGTATTTTTGTAAATTTTTTAAATGTGCAAAAATCAACCCGACAAAAGATACCGTTTGGCATTGCTCAAATAGGTAAAGCATTTAGAAATGAAATCGTAGCCCGTCAATTCATCTTTCGTATGCGAGAATTCGAACAGATGGAAATGCAATTTTTTGTAAAGCCGGGCACCCAAAAAGAATGGTACGACTACTGGAAAGAAACCAGATTAAAATGGCACTTGGCCTTGGGAACTCCAGCGGAGAAGCTTCGATACCACGATCATGACAATCTGGCTCATTATGCCGATGCCGCAGTTGATATTGAATTCGAATTCCCATTTGGTTTCAGAGAATTGGAAGGTATTCATTCCAGAACAGATTTTGACCTTGGAGCACATCAGGAATTATCCGGAAAGAAGTTACAATATTTTGATCCAGCCGATAACGAAAGCTATGTGCCCTATGTAGTTGAAACTTCTATCGGTTGCGACCGAATGTTCCTGGCCCAACTCGGCAACAATTTAATGACTGAAACCGTACCGGATGCCGACGGTAAGGACAGTGAACGAACAGTTTTGAAATTGCATCCTGCTATTGCTCCTGTGAAAGTTGCAGTTCTTCCTTTACTTAAAAACAAAGAGGAATTGACTACTGCCGCAAAGGACGTTTTCAATAAATTAAAGTCAAGCTTCAACTGTCAGTACGACGAGAAAGACGCCATCGGTAGAAGATATCGAAGACAAGATGCAATCGGTACTCCTTATTGCGTTACGATTGACTTTGATACACTGGAAGATGGGACGGTTACCCTACGAGATAGAGATTCGCTTGAACAAGTACGAGTAAACATTGATGATTTGAAAGCGAAGGTATTCGCTGGGACGGATATGGGAGCGTTGATGTAATGCCCCTAATTTGATTCATTCTTTTTGGAAACTTTTTATTAATTTCTTGTACGTTTCATGCGTAAAGGTGAACTATTTATTCTATATGGATTGGATATAGTGTACCTTTATACCGAAAACGCTATGAAATGATAAACTATATAAACCAACCAATTAAAGCATCTTACGGAATATTACTCCTTTTTTTAACTTTTTTTATTCAGCTGAATTATGCTTATTCCCAATGTGAAGAAAATTTACTTTTGAATGGATCTTTCACCAGTTTGACTGGTAAATCAACTGTTGCTCCTTCTTGGAATGGGAATATAACTCCAGATGTGAACGATGCAAGTGGATTTCTAAACACCTCATCCGACCAATATAATTGGACCGGAGAGATCATATCATCACCTAACGGAGGGACATGGCAAAACATTTTTGGTCCAGAATCGGTATATCAATCTGTTGTGCTAGAAATGGGAGCATCTTATCAATTATGTATAGAATACGCTGCCCAGGGCATTTCAGCTAACCCAGAACTAACTTTTAACCAACCTGTTGGAATTCGATTCATTATAAATGATTCTACTTATCATACATCCCCAAAAGATAGCACGCAATTCACATGGGAAAGAGCATGTATACAGTTCAATGCCATCGATACCCTAAACAAAATTGAATTTCAACCTAATGATGATCAGTATCTTGGAATAGACGGGGCTTGTCTAAAAGCTGATTTAACTTCTTCAACGTCTATTTTCAAAGAAAAGAAGTTCAGTTACATTTATCCAAATCCCGTATCAACGAACAGTCAGTTTTATCATAAAACCAATATTGACTTACCATTCACCTTAAGAATCTTCAATAACTTGGGATCAATGATATTCCATAAAGAGAATATCTCATCAAAGAATTTAGCGATACCCATGAAAATTTCTATCTCAGGGATATATTACTATTCAATAGAGTATGGAAACAACAAAGTTACTTCTGGAAGATTTATCATACAGTGAATTTATAGACTTGAAAATCCTATGAGGTTGGTGAACAACAGACCTGTGTATGCTAAAATTCACAAATCAAAAATACGAGAAGAAGATTTAGATTCTTTCTGTCATTTATTGTTAGAACGAAGCATTGATTTCTAACCTATTGCACTGCTAAAACTAAATGCGTTTTACCTAACACTCATATGATCACCTATCATTTCAATAAAAAAGTTATCAAATGAGGTGAGTACAAAACAATCACCTACTCCTTTTATAGCTGTGAACAAAGCGATGGATAGAATACTTATATCCCAACCGCATTTTTATCAACATTACATACATAGCTATGAAATCCATACATTTACTACTTTTTTCAATTATTTCTATACTGGTTTTCACTGCCGCAGGAATAAATCTGGGCAACTTGTTCAATTACTCCGGTCAGAATGTACCGAACTATATTACAAAAGACAATACCGCTGGAAATGTAATCACAGATGAAGGCGCCACTCTGGGTAGAGTTCTTTTTTATGATAAAAATCTTTCCCTCAACAATACCATATCGTGCTCAAGCTGTCACATTCAAGAATTTGGGTTTGGAGATCCTGCAGTTCAAAGCGTTGGGCTAGATGGAGGATTAACGGGAAGACACTCCATGCGATTGATCAATGCCCGATTTTCAGATGAAGCAGATTTTTTCTGGGACGAACGGGCTCCGAGCCTTGAAGTGCAAACCAGTCAACCCATCCAGGATCACATCGAAATGGGGTTTAGTGGACAAAATGGAAATCCAGAAATCGATTCGTTAGTTACCAAATTGGAAAATATTGATTATTACAATACCTTATTCGAATTGGTGTATGGATCAACAACGGTAACCGAATCCCGAATCCAAGATGCGCTCGCTCAATTTATACGAAGTATTCAATCGTTTGATTCTCCCTACGACATTGGATTGGCAGGCACCAATGGGAATTTAAATGCACCATTCGCCAACTATACGGCAGATGAAAATGCTGGTAAAATGCTCTTTATGACTCCTCCGGGTGGACCCAATGGTGGAGCAGGTTGTAATGCTTGTCACAGAGCGCCCGAATTTGACATCATACCGAATTCCCAAAACAACAATATCATTGGAGTAGCAGGCGATCCTATGAGCATTGACCTTACCAACACCCGATCACCCTCGCTTCGAGGTATGTTTGATGCTACAGGCAATCAAATCGGTCCTTTTATGCACGATGGAAGTCTGGCGACATTGGAAAATGTGATCGATCATTATGATAATATTATTTGGAATCAGGCCATCAACCCAAATCTGGATCCAAGATTAAGAGGGCCGGGTGGGCCGAATGCCGATGGTCAAAACCTCAACCTTACACAGCAAGAAAAGGATCAGCTCCTAGCTTTCTTACAAACTTTATCTGGAACCGCTGTTTATACCGAGGAGGCTTATTCCGATCCATTCGAACAGGATGGAAGTCTAGCGATAATGGACATTGCCGAAGTTAAAGTACTTGGCCGTCTAAGCGTTTCCGATATACCTACTGTCGAGGAAAGCAATGAGGTACTTGTATCACAAAATAATGGGACCATCAGTAAAAAAGATAATACATTAAGAGTATCTGCTACCAATGATACACTATTTATGGGTTCACAATGGATTATCGTACCAGGAATCAGTAATTCCAATTAACACAGATTAATTTATTCAATTCAATAAAAAACGGGAATATTGAAATTAAATTTTCAGTATTCCCGCCGTCATTTTAATCTTTTTTAAAGATTACGTACTAAGTAATACGTAATACCGATGAATGACCTATATTCTTAATTTAATCACCCTTATACTATTCGATACAATCGTTATATTAAGTTACTCCAAACGTAAGATCACTTCGTGCACAATAGCGTATAACTACTTATAAAAAATATAATTTCATCGATTACATTTACCAACCTAAATACCCTTCGGTGATATGATTATCTGCAAGTTGCAGATGTATTCGAAAACAAAAACCCCACAGCATGACCAAGAAAACTTTCAATGTCGCAGATTATCTGCTTACTCGACTCAAACAACTCAACGTTACGGAAGTATTTCAAATTCCCGGCGATTACGTAAAACATTTTACTCAAACGTTGGAATATTTTCCAGGAATTGAAACGATTGGAACAACCAATGAACTTGATGCTGCTTATGCGGCAGATGCATATGGAAGAACACGTGGAATGGCAGCCGTATCCCTACAATATGGTGTGAGCACATTCTCTGCCCTCAATGCTGTTGCTGGAGCTTACGTTGAAAGAAGTCCGATGATTGTTATTTCTGCTACTCCAAGTGCTGCGGATAGAAGAAACACCAAAAAATATGGTATTCTTTATCACCATTCTACAGGTAACCTAAATGCGGATCGAGATATCTTCGACTATGTAACTGTAGGTGCAGATACTATCAGCACGGCCAAAAGTGCTCCTAAAAAGATTGATCAGTTGATTGTTGCAGCGTTGACACACAAACGCCCCGTTTATGTTGCTTGCTACGAAGAAGTATGGGGACAGCCATGTGCCAGACCATCCTCAAAACCCCTAAAAGCACTTCCACCAAGAAGTAACAAAACAAATCTCAAAAAAGCTGTGGATCGAGCCTGGCAAATGATTCAAGATGCAGATAACCCGATGATTTTTGCTGGGGTAGAGGTCCTTCGTCATGGCCTCAGTAATCTACTTCAGGATATTATCAATGCCAGCGGATTCCTTTATACAACCACCAGCCTAGGTAAAACAGTATTGGATGAAAGGGGGAACAAATTCATTGGTACCTATGCTGATGTCGCCTCCATCCCTCAAGTGCCACAGCTGGTAGACGAAGCTGATTGTTATCTTACTTTAGGGACCATTATTACCGACGATTATGTTTCTTTTATGAAGAGCAAGTATGGAGAAATGATCCTTGCTACTACCGAAGAAACCAGAGTTGGTAAGACCAAATTTGCGGGAGTAGCCCTTGAGGATTTCATGAAGGCAATTTTAAGGAAATTTAAAAGCAGCAAACAGTATCCTTCTAAGGTAATTGCTCCTGCTCCTCCATCCTATCCAGAACCTTGGATCTCCAATTCCGATCCGAAATACAATACAAAAAGAAATGCTGAGATCTTGACTTACAATCGTTTTTTCCAACATTCGATGAAGTTTCTTACCGACAACAATATGCTCAAAGATATTGTCTGGACCTTTGGAGTGAGTTCGGCAATGTATGTGGCCACCAATGCATATGGACTCTACCAAAACAGTTATATCGCCTCTGCGGCATGGCAGTGTATTGGTTTTGAAACCGGAGCAGCCTCGGGAGCTCAATTGGGTTCTGGAAAACGTGCCTGGACCGTAGCTGGTGATGGTGGTTTTATGATGATCTGCCAAGCTGTGTCGACTTGTGCAAAATACAATTTAGATGCTGTAATCTTTGTCATGAACAACGGGGTCTACGCAATCGAGCAAGTATTTGTTGATTTAGACGCTTTCAAGAGAGGTAAACAATACAAGTTTGACGAATTCGATATTCTTGGGAAATGGGATTATATGGCGTTGGCTAAGGCATATGGAGCAGAAGGATATCAGGTCAAGGATGTTAGCGGGCTAAAAAGAACATTGAAGAAAATCTCAGTGAGGAAGCCTAAAAGACAACGAAAACCCATATTAGTGGAAGTACAGATTCCAGAGAAAAACCTGGCAAGCCAAATGGCACGATTAGGCGAAGAATAACAAATTAAGACCCAAATCATAACCTTATAAAAATAAAACAATGAAGAATAACGCAAAAAATAAAACCTATTCCATTTTTGGTGCAGGAGCTGCCGGATTATATGCCGCATGGAGATTGTTGAGTGGTGAAAACAAATCCAAGGGTGAGAACAAATTACTAAAAGCAGGAGATACTCTCGAATTATTCGATTGGGGTGATTACACGTTTTCCAATAAGGATAAAGGAACCCGTGAAGCAGGTGCCCGCGTTTGTACCTGGCACTATAAAGATGACCCAACTGCTTCTTACCTCGAACTAGGTGGAATGCGTTATTCGTATTGGAATGGAACACCTAAAGGGACGGGGCACCGACTGGTAACAACGACGATAGAAAGACTCAAACTTGATAAATATTCGGTTCCGTTTAATGAGGCCAGTGATCCTCTGCTTTCTTTGCGAGCAAAAAATATGTATACCTCCGATATCAATTCTAACACACCGGCTCCCTATAATGCCAATGACTATAATGCAGATACGGGACCAGATGATTCATTTACAAAAATTGAAGCTGTAGGCATTGATGTTGACCCAGGAGTAGAGCCTCCCACCCGTAGAGAATGGTGCAAATTCTACGAGCATGGTCGAATCACAGCAGACATGCCGGAGTCATCTGTATTCAAAAAAGGAGATCTCCTCAAAAATATTGGCTACTGGAATCTTGCTTATGATACGTTGGGACAAGAAGGATTTAGCTACCTGGCAGACGGAAATGGATATTCATCGAATGTTGTGAATAGTAATTCGGCGCAATCATTTGAAGTCAATAACGAATTTACTCCGGGCACCTTGTACAAAACATTGACTACCGGATATTCCAGTATGTTTAGTGCATTATTTCAGGAAATACAAAAGTTGGCTAAGAAAAATAAGGTTAAGTTTGTATATAGGCCTAATACCCGATTGAGATCCATTATTGATAAAAATGGAGTAATCCACTACACACTAGCCAGCAAAAATAATCCGGATAAAGAACTTGATCCAAAAGTTAAAAAGACAACCGATGCGGCATTTTTAGCAATGGGTAGACATGCGGTAGAAACGGTAGCACAGGCAAGTCGGTACATCCAAAAGTCAAGAGGTGATTTTGATGTTTTGAATGAAGAAAAAGTACAACTCTACCTTGAATCCGCAATGATGCAGCCATCGTATAAAATCGGAATGTTTTTCGATGCTCCATGGTGGAGAGATGATGTAGCTGATCCTCCAAAGTACCCGGCTAAATTGAATAGCTACTTTTTGACAGAAGAAGGTGTAGCGCAACTTAGAAAAGAAAGATTTCCATTACGCTATTTAAGAGCAATTATAAAAGCAGCGGCAGAGGCTGCAAAGGCTTCAAAAAATAAGAAACCGATTCCTCCGACGCTCATCAATACATCTTATGATACAAAAGTCGAGTTCATGAGTGTACTAGAGCACATTATTCAAGCCAAATTGACGTATAAACAAGAAGAGCAGATTCTTAGTGTCGCGCATTTGGATACAATAGGGCCTAGTGCTACAGATATGCCGATTCGGCAGGTTGTATACTTTGGTGATAATGCACTGAATAAGAAAGGTAAAAAAGTATATGGTATTCTGGCCAGTTATGATGACATCAGATACACCACCTTTTGGAAAGCGTTGGAGCTAGGTCCAAATGGAACTAGAAAAATTCCAGAATCACAGAACTATCAACCATTGGATGGTCCAAGATTAGCGCCTCCGGTAATGGTGAAAATGTTGCGCCAACAATTGGCTTCCTTGCATTATGGACCTCAGGCTGACTATTCAAGTGTTCCCGAGCCCCTAGAGACAAGATATATGGATTGGTCTTTGCCTCCATTTAATGCTGGATATCATGCTTATTTTTCGCACTACAATATTGGAGACGTACAGCAAAAAATCAGAAAACCATCTTCATTAGTCAAAGGAAAAGATGCCAACATCTTTATTATAGGCTCCACTTATTCCAATGATCAAGCTTGGGTCGAGGGAGCCTATTGCACGGCCGAATCGGTTCTGAATGACTTTTTCAATGTGAAACCGATTATAAGCGAGAAATATTATCCATTTATTTGTCCGGCTTAGATAATAAATCACAACCACTTAGAGGGCTTAAAGCCCTCTAAGTGGTTGTGATTTATTCAATCGATAGTTCTCGAAAATCGCTTTCAAGATATTTTCCAAAATGAAATTCAACATATCCATCCTCTCCTCCAAACAGATCTAAAACAAATTGATGTTGTAAAAATGATTCTTTATCACTTAAAATATCATGATAACTATGCCAACTATCTGACAAGAAATCCTTGACCATTCCATGTTTTCTGCTGTTATGGTGAATGTAGTAAATCAAATGGGTTAATCTTATTTTAGAGTTGACATGCAATCTTTTGTAAGGTGTGTGAAAGAGATGACCTCTACGTGCATATCTTTTATTTATAGCTTGGGAATAAGAGTTAAAAACCCTGGACAACTGTATTGAAATCAGTTTGTGTACTTCTCTGGCACAAGATGAATTTTCTAAAAAATCCAGTTCACTTTTTCGGCATTCATTTAAGGGTATGGTTCGAATATAAGCTTCAATCTCTTCTTCAGATCGAACCGACACAGCAAAGTGAAAATGATTGCCTAGTAAAGCATAGGCATAGAATCTTAAATATCCTGCAAGACGCAGTTTTACCAGCCTTAAAAAGTATCTTTTATTCTCATTACTCCTGAAAAGTACTTCTTTATTATTTGTACAATTAAAGATGTGGTAGAATTGATTGTATGTCAAGGTAGCCAGAATATTCTTCATAGGTAATTGGTTAAGGTTAAAAATTT
>JBCCVV010000179.1:0-14119 GCA_039194925.1 Bacteroidota bacterium | reverse complement strand
CCTGAGTATCGAGAATCAGCAGGTAGAAGCAGGAGAGACGGTAACGGTAGGCTTTTCGAGTGCAGAGTTTGAGAAAGTATATGGTTATCAGTTTACGCTGGAATTGAATGGCTTGGAGTTCAAGAATATAGAGAGTGGAGCGGTAGTGATGAAGGAGCATAATGTGGGAGTACTATCGAGTGATGTAGTGACGATGAGTTATAACAATACTGGAGGGGTGACGGCAGGAAAAGATGAGGATATTTTCACGGTACAATTTGTAGCGAGGAGAACAGGAGAATTGGCGACTATGTTAGATATCACAAGCAAGGTTACCAAAGCAGAAGCGTATATATCAGATTCGTATGAGATAATAGACGTAGAGATAGAGACGAGAGGCGGGATTACCGATATAGCGACAAGTGAATTGTATCAGAATGAACCGAATCCATTTACGGAGACGACAGTTATTGGTTTCAATCTTGCAGAGGCAGGAACGGCGACGATAACGATCATGGACGTAACGGGTAAGTTGATTGTGAAGAGAGAAATAGAAGGAGAGAAAGGGTACAATGCCTTCAATGTAAACGAAGGGGATCTCGGAACAAGTGGAGTATTCTACTATACCTTGGAGAGTGGAGACTTTACAGCAACTAAGAAGATGATAGTGATTGAATGATAAATCCCGATTATTGATTTATACTTTTTGATATTATTGTATTCATAAAGTTGAATTAAATAATTAGTAAAAAAAGACCTTTCAGTGTATGCTGAAGGGTCTTTTTGATTAAAGGTGTTTCGCTTTGGGATTATTGGTTTCAACGCAGCTGGCATATTGATGGTTATAAAGTGAAGTAAAAGTGTAGATAGAGATGATTTGAATTATACTCAAGAATATGGAAGTATTATTAGATTTGAAGTCTAAAGTTTATTCAGGAAGAGAAATGCTTGTATATAATGTAGCTTTCAAGAAAGTGTATGCATCAATTCCTGAGAAATAATGGATAGATAGTCAATGACTATTAAGAAATATAAGTGTCCTTATATTTTAATTCTACTTTGAGACATACTAATTATGACTGGATTGAACGATAAGGATTGGGCAATCTCAGCTCCGTAGCAGGAACATAATACTGGTCGTCTTAGCGAATTCTTGGAGAACAACTCGTATGCTTTCGGTCAAAGGTAAATTTTATGTTTTATGTTAGGCGATAAACTCTATAGCCTTAAACCACTTCATTTTTAGCTTGCAAGTGAAAATAGACAATCCGGCTTCTAAGAAGAATGTTCAAATATTTGGTAGTAGTGCGTTTGACAAAGAGTTGGAAAGGACCTATGGGAATAAAGGCAGAATGATATTATAAACTGTATTCTGGAGTACACCACTACTTCAGCTGATTAACCACGCATAGCAACTACAGGATCTAGCTTACTCGCTAATATTGCCGGAATGATGCCACTAATGATTCCTACAATAACTGAAGCACCAACACCCCAAAGAGCATTCGTAAATGAAAGTAATAGTTCAAAAGGAATGGAATTTGAAATTGCCTTGAGAATTAGGATGACAAAGAGTAAGCCGAAAACACCACCAATAAGACATAGTATTATGGATTCGATCAAAAATTCCAAGAGAATTATGGACCGCTTGGCACCTAGAGCTTTTTTTATCCCGATAATATTGGTTCGTTCTTTTACGGAGACAAACATAATGTTCGCCACACTGAACATTCCTACGATCAAAGCAAATATTCCTATCAAAAAACCTGCAATATTCAAAACGCCAAAGACAGAATCCAGTACTTGAGAAAGCATAGACAATTCATTCAGAGCAAAATTATCGCTCTCTGTCGGTTTTAGTCTTCGGGATGCCCTTAAGATACTGGTAAGTTCTCCTTTTAGTTCTTCGACATTTGCCTCAGGTCGCGCTTTTACACTTAATAGTTTTCCGATGTTACTATTTTCATTAGTGTTAACGAATCGCTTGATATTATTGAAGGATATCCACATTACCTCATCGAAATTCAGCACATTGAACATGTTGTCTCCTTCCGATTTTAATACGCCAATGACATCGTATTTTTGGCCAAAAAGCTTTACTTCTTTTCCTACAGGATCAATGGTATTGAAAAGTGCCTGTGCAACCTGATACCCTAAAATCATTTTATTCGAACCAGAATTGTATTCCTGTTGTGTAAAATATCGCCCGTTCTCAATATCCATACTTTGCATATCCTTGTAATCATAGGTCGAACCCATTATAAAGGCATTAGATACAGAACTAGATTTGTATTTTACGGTTTTACCACCTGTGAATACGGTATAGGCTGTATATTCTGAGAGATTAGACTTGTCTGTAATGGAGGTGTAGTCTTTGAAACTTGGTTCAGGTCGTTTGGCATATTTCCAATAGTTTTTACCAGGATCTTCGTTCCACGGCATGGTCTGAACATAGATGACATCGCTACCGAGCTCTTCAAATCCACTTTTTATGGATCCTTCCAAAGAATCAACAGCACTTTTTACTGTAATGATACAGAAAATACCAATGGTTATGCCTAGAAGCGAAAGGAATGTACGAAGCTTATTTCCTACAAGAGACTGTAAGGCTTGTACGACACTTTCATAAATAATTTTTAATAATACCTTCATTTCAGAACTTACTGACCACAAAATACTTTCTATTACTGAGATCGTTGTATTCTTTCGATCAATGTTTACAATTCATCGTTAAATCTAGATTTAAAATCTACTGCAAATTAGAATAAAAGTAGTAATGGTTATGTATTGTTTGCAACGGATTAAACCTCCTTATATAAGTTCATTTTTTTTAATGTTTGATAGTTCAATTTATTACCGAAAAATCGATGATTAGAGTGAGTGCCTTATAAATGGTGATATTATAGCTTAAATTACTATTTTTGCAGCCTTAAAAACAGACAAATAAATATGAGAACGAAGCTTTCACAATTCAATTTTGACTTGCCAAATGATTTGGTTTCTATGTATCCTTCAGAACAAAGGGATGAGTCCAGGCTAATGGTGGTACATAAAGATTCGGGAAAAATAGAACATAGAACGTTCAAGGATATATTGGAGTATTTTGATGATGGTGATTCTTTTATTTTCAACAATACCAAAGTGTTCCCAGCTCGGATGTATGGTCAAAAAGAAAAAACCGGAGCCAAGATTGAAGTTTTCTTATTGAGGGAGTTGAATGCAGATGCTCGACTTTGGGATGTATTAGTTGATCCTGCGCGAAAGATTAGAGTGGGCAACAAACTTTATTTTGCCGACAAAGATAATCCGGATGAAAGTATTCTTGTTGCTGAGGTAGTGGATAACACTACAAGTAGAGGACGTACCATACGATTTTTTCATGAGGGAGATGATGAAGAGTTCAGAGCTGTGCTTAGACAATTAGGAAACACCCCTCTTCCCAAATACATAGATCGCGAGCCGGAACCATTGGATGAGGAAAGGTATCAGACTGTTTATGCCAAGGAACTGGGTGCAGTTGCTGCCCCCACCGCTGGGTTGCACTTTAGCAGAGAGCTTTTGAAAAGATTGGAAATTAAAGGAGTGAATTTTGCAGAAGTTACGCTTCATGTGGGATTGGGCACCTTTAGATCAATTGATGTGGAAGATCTTTCCAAACATAAAATGGATGCGGAATATTTTAAAATTGGTCAAAATGCTGTAGACGTGGTTAATAAGGCAAAACAGCAAAACCGAAGAGTATGTGGAGTAGGGACTACTTCCATGCGCACCATTGAATCTGCCGTATCGGCTACAAGAAACCTTAAAGTGGCAGAGGGTTGGACAAATCTATTTGTATATCCGCCTTACGAATTTAGCATTGCCGATTGTATGATCACTAATTTTCACTTACCAAAATCCAGTTTGGTTATTATGACTGCTGCATTTGGTGGTAGAGAATTGATTATGGATGCATATCAGGAAGCAATCAAAGAAAAATATAGGTTTTTTAGTTACGGAGACGCTATGCTCATATTGTAATTTTGCTTAAGAATGATGCGTTCAATTACTTAAAAATCAAGCGATTCTGAGGTTTTTATTAAATATTTTAAAAATTCATTCAAACATTTCAAAAAAAAATTAGTTTTGTGGGAATTTTGGAGTCGTTTCTTGACTTATTAAAGTGGAATTTGATTTCAAAATCTTATTCGGATTGAAAGAATAATAAACTTTAAAAACATGTATTGGACATTAGAATTAGCACATAAACTCGAAGATGCACCGTGGCCTGCTACCAGGGATGAACTTATAGATTATGCCGTACGATCTGGTGCCCCACTAGAGGTAATTGAAAACCTACAGGTGTTGGAGGATGAAGGCGAGATTTATGAGACTATGGAAGATATTTGGCCGGATTACCCAAGAAAAGACGATTTCTTATTTAATGAGGATGAATATTAGATAGAAAAATCAACAGAAATATATATGAGATAATCTCATCATTGATGTTTCGATGATGAGATTTTTTTTAAGCATAATCTCTGATTTAATTAGTTAATTTTATACCTACTCATAATCGAATCGAATTGAAAAAGAATTCTATGACTATTGCAATTGACGGTTATTCCTCTTGTGGAAAATCTACTTTGGCTAAGGCCCTAGCCAAACAAATGTCATTTGTTTATGTGGATTCAGGAGCCATGTACAGGGCGGTAACGCTTTATTTTTTGAAGCACGATGTTGCCTTGAATAACGAAATAGAGGTGGATCGAGCATTGGAAAGAATCAATATTGATTTCGCCAATATCAAAGGAAATAATATCTGTTTTCTCAACAATGAAAATGTCGAAAATGAGATTCGATCTATGCGTATTTCCAATAATGTAAGTGAGGTGGCAGCCATTGGACAGGTGCGTGATAAATTGGTCAAAATGCAACGACTCATTGCTTCCAATTCTTCCGTAGTAATGGATGGCAGAGATATTGGTACTGTTGTTTTTCCTGATGCAGATATAAAGTTTTTCGTGACTGCAGACAAAGAGATCAGAGCACAGAGAAGATACGATGAGTTGATAGGCAAAGGTAAAGATGTAACGATGCGGGAAGTGCGGCAAAATCTGGAGCATAGAGATAAAATAGACACTACACGAGAAATTTCACCACTCAGACAAGCGGAGGATGCCATCGTTATTGATAATACGAACTTAAGTCGAGAAGAACAATTGCAGGTAGCGTTATCACACATTTATAAATATCAGGAGAAGTGTTGACGTTAGGAGTTACTATTTTAGCATCGTTGTTTTCTGTAGTAAACCCATTGGGTGCGATCCCTATGTTTTTATCTCTTACTGCAGATTATACCCCTCAGGAAAGGAATAAAACCTCTCTTTTAACCAGTATCTACTTTGTATTGATACTGATGAGTTTTTTTTGGGCCGGAACCTACATTCTGGGATTTTTTGGAGTAAGCATACCAGCATTGAGAGCAGCAGGAGGACTAGTGATATTAATGTCTGGATTTGCCCTCTTGAGTGGAAATATGGCCAAACGAAGGATTGGAGATAAGGTAAAACAAGAAGCTATGGAAAAAGAGGATGTATCATTCACCCCTATGGCCATGCCTATGCTTTCAGGACCAGGATCAATTTCATTATTGATCGGTTATTTTGCTTCGTATTCTGATCTCCATAGCAAACTTATTATTGCTTCTGTAATTGTGCTCACGGGTTTAATTATTTATGTCATCTTGAGGTTTTCACCCTTATTATTCAATTTTTTGGGGCAAGCCGGTCTCAAGGCTGTGGCGCGAATTATGGGATTTATTGTTCTGGCCATCGGCATAGAATATATTGTGTCTGGGATTTTGCAATTGTCGAAATTACATTGGTAAGATGATCCTACCTTCATCTTTTTATTTACACGAGGATGTGGTTTCCATTAGTAAAGAACTTTTGGGAAAAGCGATTTATTCTTCAATAGATGGGGTTAAAACAGGAGGAATAATCGTTGAAACAGAAGCGTACAGGGCACCAGATGATCGAGCATGTCATGCGTATGGTAATCGACGGACCAATCGCACCAAAACAATGTTTGAAAAAGGAGGTACTTTGTATGTCTACATTAGCTACGGTCTACATAATATGATCAACGTTGTAACCGCCCAAGCGGGCACAGCTCATGCCATTTTGATCAGAGCCATTGAACCAACTGTTGGCATAGAGAAGATAATAGATCGAAGAAAACACGGTCGACTCCGGATGGAGGCGACGAACGGTCCTGGGAAGTCGGCACAGGCTTTAGGTGTCACCACTATACATGATGGTCTATACTTGTGCGACGAGTCCTCAGATGTATGGATTGAAGATGTTGGAAATAAGGTTTTGTCCAGTAATATTGTCACTGGATTAAGAGTGGGGCTATCTGCACATACTGGCAAAGACGCCTATCGACAGTGGAGATTTTATATCAAAGATAATAAGTGGGTAAGTAAGCCAAAAGTCGTAAAATATATCTTCTAACTTTTAGAGAGCTCAAGGCCCTCTAGAAGTTAGGGTAAAGGTTTGGTAAAAGAAGATGGACTCGGTTGTATCGGGTCCATCTTCAGTCAGATAATTGGAGTCTTGAGGTATACATTTTAAAAATCAGGCCACCAGAAATCCATCTAGTGGCCATCGAAAGAGATTTGTCATTTTCTTTAAATGACGACTGATGTTAATGTTTCTGGCGCAGCTGCCAATAATTCAGCGCTTGCTACATCCTTATATTTTTCAAAGTTCTCGATAAATAGTATAGCGAGATCGTTTGCCTTATTCTCGTAAGCTGTTTTATCAATCCAGGTATTTTTTGGATTTAATAATCTATCTGGTACCCCAGGGCAATTCTTAGGTACAGCCAAATTGAAGATTTCTGTATTTTCAAAATCTACCTCATCCAATTTTCCTTCCAATACCGCATTGATTATTGCTCTGGTGTACGATAGATGGATTCTATGACCATCTGGAAAAGCTCCTTCCGTCCATCCTGTATTTATGAGCCAAGTGGTGGTGTTGTGTTTGTCCATCTTATCCCCCAACATTTGGGCATATTGAGTAGGATGAAGTGGTAAGAATGGAGCTCCAAAACAAGCACTGAATGTTGCTTCCGGTTCTTTTACTCCTTCTTCGGTACCAGCAACCTTGGCTGTATAGCCTGATATGAAATGGTACATCGCTTGTGTTCTGCTCAACTTGCTTACCGGAGGCAAAACACCGTAGGCATCACATGTCAGAAAAAAGATATGATTAGGATGACCGCCTTGACACCCGGGTTGAACATTATCGATATGATAGATCGGATAAGATACTCGTGTGTTTTGAGTAATTTCATCACTTGTAAAATCAGGGACATTGGTGTCGCCTTCAAAACCAATGTTTTCAAGGATGGCTCCTGATCTGATGGCTGTAAAAATTTCCGGTTCCTTTTCTTTACTCAGGTTAATGCACTTGGCATAGCACCCACCTTCAAAGTTGAAGACTCCATCATCGGACCAACCATGTTCGTCATCACCAATTAGGGCTCTATTGGCGTCTGTGGATAATGTGGTTTTTCCTGTACCTGATAGCCCAAAAAATATAGCTGTATCACCATTTATGCCAACATTGGCAGAGCAATGCATCGAAAGAACATCTCGCTGTAGTGGAAGGATGAAATTCAATACAGAGAATATCCCTTTCTTCATTTCCCCGGTATAACCCGTGCCTCCAATTAGTATCGTTTGTTCAGAAAAGCAAATGATCGCAAAATTTGTAGATCGGGTGCCATCTACTTCTGGATTTGCTTTAAACTCTGGAGCACAGATTATGTTCCAATCCGATTTAAAGTTATCCAATTCTGCTGCCGAAGGTCTTAGGAACATATTATGCACAAATTGTGCGCTCCATGGTTTTTCAGCAATTAGTCGAACATTAAGCCGGTAAGTATTGTCAGAACAAGCATATCCTTCTTTCACATACAAATTCTTATCTGAGAGGTATGAGGTCAGCTTTGATTTTAAACCTTGATAATGTGAAAAGGAAATAGGTTTATTGATAGAATTCCAGTCTACAGAATTTTCGGTCTGTGCATCTGAAACGATATACCTGTCTTTGGGGGATCTACCGGTAAACTTTCCGGTTTTTATACTGAGAGCACCACTATCGGTAATTATTCCTTCCTTTAACGCCAGTGTGGCTTCTGTGAGTGCATTTGCGCTAAGATTGAAGTAAACATTTTTAGCATTAATGCCAAGAGATTCGATTTCAGAAATCTTTTGACTTGCTTCAACTGTCGGCATATTCATTTTTTTAGTGATAAATATTTCACATCAATTGATAAGCAAAAGTCTATAGGCAAATCGAATTATCCAAAGAAAAAAATACGTTTAGAAATGGCTTTTTTTACACTAAGTTTAGTGTACAAATGACATAAAGCCCGATACCATTGACTTAGAGCACTTAGTGTACATTGTACATTTATTTAGAAGAAAAATTAGAACTTGATATTATAATTAGTGATAATATGTTCTATGACATCAATTGGTAGGTGATAAGGCTTCCAAAATAAGCCATGAATCCCATGAATACGAACTGAACAATTGGCCATTTCCAACTTTTTGTTTCCCGTTTTACTACAGCAAGTGTACTCATGCATTGCATAGCAAAAACATAAAAAATCAAAAGTGACAATGCAGTAGCGGGTGTATAAACCTTATCCCCGGTTACCGGATGGATTTCTGCCGCCATGCGTTCGCTTACCGTCGCTTCATCGTCTGCGGATCCTACAGAATAGATCGTAGCCATCGTACCTACAAATACTTCTCGCGCTGCAAATGAAGTGATGAGTGCGATACCCATTTTCCAGTCAAATCCAAGAGGCTTAATCGCCGGTTCGATGAATTTACCTAAGTGACCGGCGTAGGAAGCTTCGATCTTTTTGCTGGCCCGATAATTCTCCTCTTCTAAATCTGTCAGTTGATTCAATTCAAGGTAGGCAGTTGCTTCCTTTTCTGCATTTTCCATGGCATTGGAGGGACCGTAGCTGGATAAAAACCAAAGTATTATTGAAATAACCAGAATCACCTTGCCTGCTTCAACCACAAAGGTCATTACTTTTTCTTTGACATTAAGAAAGGCGTTTTTCCAGATTGGAGGTTTGTATTGTGGCAATTCGATCATCAAATACGATTTATCTTTTTTTACGTCCAATATGTATTTGAAAACCAGAGCAGCGGTTAAAGCACCAACAATGCCCAGTAAATAAAGGCCCATAAAGGCAATTCCCTGAAGATTGAAGATGCCAAATACTTCTTCTTTGGGTACAACAAAGGCAATTAATACAGTATACACAGGTATTCGTGCACTGCAAGAGATCAAAGGAGAGACCAGTATGGTATTCAATCGTTCTTTCCAACTGCTGATCGTTCGAGTAGCCATAATCGCCGGTATGGCACATGCACCACTGGAAACGAGCGATACGATGCTTCTTCCGTTCAGGCCAAATCGTTGCATCAATCCGTCAAACATGAATACGGCTCTGGACATATATCCTGTCTCTTCCAAGATGGAAATAAGTAAAAAGAGGATGGTTATCTGAGGAATGAAAACAAGAATGCCACCTAAACCTGCAATAATACCTTCTACAATAAGATCCGTGTACCAGGCTTCTGGGAGTAAGTTTTGAACAAATCCACCAGCAAATCCAAATAATTGATCAATCCAATCCATCGGTGTTTCCGACCAGGCGTATATCGCCTGAAATACAAAAAACATAATGGCAAAGAAGATCAAAGGGCCAATTACTCGGTGAGTGATAATGGAATCAATCTTATCAGTTTTGGATATATTTTCCTCTTGATTCTTACGAATTACTTTTTTAGCTATTGGACCAAAATCAGCATATCGCGACATGGTCTCATCAATTTGATTTTTGAGATCCTCAAACCCGTTTTGAGCAATTTCGGATTGTATTGTATTTCGTTTTTGATCAGAGAGATGATTTAACCATTCGTAATGATGTCCCAATATTTTGGAGTGATAAGTGTTGGTAGCACTGGTAAGATTTCCTATTTTTTCAAGGAATCCATTTAACTTTTCGGGAGGTTGATACAGTGCAGTTTCTTTTATGAATTTATTCTTTCCTTCATTTATAAACTCACTGATCTTCGATTTTAACGTATCGATATTTGTTCCATTTCTTCCTGATAATGGCACCACCGGAATTTGTAAATAGTCAGAAAGCGAAGGGGTATCAATCGTTTGATTATTACTCTCGATAATATCGATCATATTCAACGCAAAAATCATAGGAATTTGCAGATCAATAATCTGTGTGGCAAGAAGAAGATGACGCTCCAAATTGGTAGCATCCGCCACATAAACGATCAATTCTGGATAATTACCATCATCAGGATTGGTAAGCACATTTACAACCAATTTTTCATCACTGGAATTAGGATGTAAACTATACAAGCCGGGAAGATCAATAACTTTCACCTTAGACCCATTCGGTAATAGGGCCGCACCAATTTTTTTATCAACTGTTACACCGGGGAAGTTGGAAACTGTCTGCCGAAGTCCGGTAAGTACATTAAATAAACTTGATTTGCCACTATTGGGATTGCCAACTAAGGCTACTTTTATCTGCTCACGTTGTCCTGTCATGTATATTTTTAATCTTCTAGCAGGATTGCCAGTCCTTCCGCATTTCGTATTGCCATTTTTTGACCATCCAACTGTAAATACAGGGCATCTCCAAAGGGAGATTTTCGTATGACTGTAATTTTTGAGTTGGGTAGTATACCCATGGTCAATAGCTTGCTCGCATAGTCTAAATTGTCGAATGATTTCACAATTCCAGATTCACCCACCTTTAAGTCAAGGACCGTTTTTTTACGCATTGCCACTATTTAGACTAAATCAAGATAGCAAATATATTAATTCTTTTCTGGCTGTCAAATTTACTGGTATAGCTCAAATCTATTCTTAGTTTTGTGGCGCAAAAAAGACAATTGTTAAATGGCAAGAGAGGTAGTAAAGGTTTGGGCTCCAGCTTCAGTGGCTAATGTAGCGGTAGGGTATGATATTTTAGGTTTTGCAATCCATGGACCGGGAGATGAAGTACTCCTAAAACGAGGGACAGAAAAGGGACTTAAGATTGTAGAGATTACCGGTGTCAAGGGAAAACTTCCTTTAGAAGTTGAAAAAAATACGGCAGGGTATGCTGCACATAAATTGCTTGAGCATTTGGATGCATTGGACGAACCCCTGGAAATGACCATTCGCAAAAAGATGCCTTTTGGCAGCGGTTTGGGTTCTTCTGCGGCGAGTGCAGTAGGAGGCGTGTTTGCCGTGAATGAGCTACTGCGGACGGGATTGACGAAACGAGAGATTTTGAAATTTGCCGTAGAAGGTGAACAGATCGCAGATGGAGCCTGGCACGCTGATAATGTAGCTCCTTCACTTTTGGGCGGTATGACTTTGATCCGGGATAATAAAACGCTTGATGTCCACAAATTGTATATTCCAAAAGGCTTGCAAGTGGTCGTGATCTATCCCAAAGTAGAAATTCTTACCAAAGATTCCAGAGCCATTCTTTCAGATACCCTGGAACTAAGACAACATATTTTGCAATCGGGCAATCTGGGAGGATTTATCATAGGTATGTACAATTCTGATTTCGAGCTGATCAAGCGGTCGTTAGAAGATTTGATTATCGAACCACAACGATCGAAACTTATCCCTTGTTTTTATGAACTAAAAGAAGCAGCTTTGGCAAATGGAGCCTTAGGATTTAGCATTAGTGGAGCGGGACCATCCATGTTCGCATTATGTAATAATTCACTGGTAGCAGAGAATATCATAGAATCGGCCAATAAAATCTACGGAGACGTGAACATTGAAATCCAAACATTTCATTCTGCCATCAATAATGAAGGTGCATTCTTGTTTTAATAATTACGGCGTATAATGGAAATGGAAAATGCTATTAATAAATTGATGCTTGGTCAGATTGAAGAACGACTCATCGAATGCGGAATTCACAGAATCATTTCTTGTGTAGAAAAATTATCATTGGAACAGATTCAATATCGACCCAATGAAAATTCGAATAGCATCGGCAATCAAATACTGCATCTAAATGGAAATGTGCGCCAGTGGTTGATTGCTTCTTTGACGGATGCAACGGATACACGTGAAAGAGCAAAAGAATTTGATCCAGCGACTCCATTTACAAAAGAGAGTTTGATTGAATTGCTCAAAAACCTAGAAGTTGATGTTCGCCAAACTTATCCTATCATCGAAAACCTGGATTTAGCAGCAACAAAAGAAGTGCAATGTTATCAAGAGACTGTATTGTCCATTCTTGTTCATGTTATCGAACATTTTAGCTATCATGTAGGTCAGATAACATACATTACGAAGATGTTGCTTGACATTGATACCGGATATTATGCCGGATTGGAATTGGATAAAGTGAATTAAGGAGGAAACGATAGAAAAGTAAGACTATTCCATTTGAATCAACCCTTCAATATTTATAAATTTGTCGTCAAATTCAAGCAATCCCGAAATGATTAAGAATATCATATTTGATATTGGTGGTGTATTACTCGATATTGATTACGATCGAACATTTACTGGTCTTTCTCAGGTTATGGGTATTGATATTCGCAGGAGGCATATACCAGCACATATATTTAAGTTGATCCTGGGATACGAGAAGGGGGAAATAAATACAGAGACTTTCCTTTGGAATTTGCAGAAAGAATCCGCTAATCTCACTCCACAGCCCGATAAATTGATCAAAGCATGGAATGCAATGCTTATGGGTTGGAATCCAAAACGTCTTGACTTTTTAGCAGAGTTAAAAGGAAATTATTCGCTCTATTTATTGAGCAATACAAATGATCTTCATTTGGAATGGTTTAGAAAAGATTTAAAAAAGAATCATGGAGTGTCTGATTTTGACACTAGATTTTTTGTTCAAACGTTTTATTCACATGAATTAAGAATGAGAAAGCCGGAATATCAGATATACGAAAAGGTACTTCACGAGGCTGGAATTCGTGCGGAAGAAACTTTATTTATAGATGATAATGAAGAAAATGTAGAAAAAGCAAGATGCACCGGTATGCATGCGGTTTGTCACAGTCGTAAAGAAGAGATAATTGATCGCTTTCAAAACTATATTACAGAATTGAGCAAATGAATTTTACCTATGAAATAGCGAAACGGTACTTGTTGGCCAAAAAGTCAACCACCGCTGTGAATATCATCACATGGATATCGGTAATAGGTATTACCATTGGAACTGCGGCTTTGATTTTGATTTTGTCGGTATTCAATGGATTTGAAAGTTTACTATCTGGGTTGTACAATTCATTTAATCCCGATCTCAAGGTTGTACCAATCGAGGGTAAATATTTTGTGCTCGATTCTACTCAAACTGTTCAGCTGAGCAATATCACCGGAGTAGTTAATCTGTCAAAAACGGTTGAGGAGGTATGTATTTTTGAATATAAAGATGTACAAAAAGCAGGGATCATTAAGGGAGTGGATAACAATTATAATTCCGTTACCTCAATTGATTCGACCATTGATAACGGAATTTTTAGACTTCGAGACGGTAATCTTAGTTACGGTGTACTGGGAAGAGGTTTGAGCACAAATTTGTCTATCAATTATGCAGATGCTATCACACCCGTAACTGCATATATGCCAATTCGAAAGAGGAAAACGTTGCTCAATAATATGGGTAAGGAGTTCAATCAACTCAGTGTGTACCCATCTGGAATATTTGCAGTAGGAAGTGAAGCCGATGTTCAATATATTATAACCAACTATGAGGCGGTGAATCGATTGTTGAGTCAAAAAGACAAAATTTCAGCATTGGAATTTAAATTGACGGAAGATCACGATGAAGCGCTTATACGAGATCGTATAATTGAAGTGTTAGGAGATGGATACGCTATAAAAAATAGATATGATCAAGAAGAGTCGTTTCTTAAAATTATGAATTTAGAGAAGTGGATCAGTTTTTTAATTGTAGTTCTGGTATTAGGAATAATAGCTTTTAATATGGTTGGTTCCCTGTGGATGATGGTCCTGGAAAAGAAAAAGGATATTTCGATCCTGAGAAGTATGGG
>JBCCVV010000178.1:0-14123 GCA_039194925.1 Bacteroidota bacterium | reverse complement strand
GCATGAGGAGCAGGAGTGTTAATGTTTTTGCCAAGCATCAATGATTTAAGGCGTTCTTCCTTGCTTTCGATTCCACCTTTGATAAAAGCATCAAAGAAAGGTAGTTCTACTTCGTTTAAAACATTTTCAAGCTGCTTATAAAGTTCTGGCTTCTTTTGTTGAATAATATAACCTGCATTAAAGCCATCTACTATATCATTAATTTCACTCATTACTTGATTCGGTTTTATTTTCAATGAAATCTAAAATTGATTGCCTACGATATAGAATATGCTTACTGGTAATTTTGCGCTCGTCAATATTTCCTGACTCCCTATATTTCTGAAAAGTAGTCTTAGAATTAATTCTAAGCAATGACATAGCCTCTTTTTCATCAATCCAGGGGTAAGACTCATTATTTAGCTCAAAAGCCAATTGTTTTACCAAAGACTTCAAAGCCTCTGATTCTAAACAAATAATATTAATCTTATCACCTATTGGGGGCATAAATTCCTAAATGCAAATGAATTAATTATTTCATTACGAATTAAAATCAAAAATAAATCTCATGGAAAGGATTATTTTTTAATATGAAAGAATATAAAATTATCACAAAAAATTTTAATTCAATAATCAAATTCGTTATATTTAGATTATAGGTTATTAGATCATTAAAACTTTTAAATCATGAATAAATATTCTCAATTAACCAATGAAATTATTGATGCTGGTATAACATCTTTGGACAAATATACCTTTGTTTCAACGGGACTCAATTCACTTAAGAGTCAACTAAATAATCCTTCTGCACCTTTAACTGTTACCACCACAAACAATGAACCATTTAAGGATAAAGAAAAACCAGTTACATTTAGAATGAATACAACCGGAAATATTTATTATGCTTCTACAAGTGATAAAATCAAAGATGAAACTAGAGATTTGTTCAATAGTGTATCTGTACTCTTTTCCGCAATGACAACTGCAATGACAAACGCTAAAAAGTCATTGTTTGATTATGACTCATGGTCAAAAATGATTGGCTCTAGCGGCTACTTTGTCGAGGTTAGTAAATTTAAATCAACTATTATTATCAAAAAAAATCAACTATCTATAAATACTCAAATAATTCAAAGATTAATTCCAGGATTAACAACTGGAAATTCATTGGAAATTGCAAAAAATGTTCTTGAAGCTTTAAATGGAGAGTATAAGAATTCAAAAACAAAAGCAGATGAAAAGCTTGGTCATTTATTGTTTATTTGTGAAGAGTTATTTGGTGCGCCAAGTGTTCATGTTAGACTGTTTTATGGTTCTAAGAAAAGTCACTCTTCAATACTTAAAACTCCATGCGTAAGTACTGCCAAAGAAGAGTTTAATCAGGTGCAAGAGGCTAATACTTTTATGTTTGTAGACCCTGATATTATTGCACAATTCGCATCTAAATTTCAAAAACAACCGAAAGAGTATGAGGATTTAATCAAGAAACTCGAAAGTTCTTTACAAACGAAATAATTAAATTCTTTTCTAATGAAAAGAATTTAACAATAAATAATAACATTTTTTATTTTTTAATTAGAATTATGCAAAGGCATAAAAAAAGTGAACAGAAACTTAATTCCATTCACTTTTTATAAAAATTGATTAATTAACGACTGCCAAAACGACTACTGATGATTTTTCATATTTGTAAGTCGCTGACGTTCAATAGTCATTAACAATCTTGGGCGGTCCTTCAAGGACTTGAACCTTGGACCCTCTGATTAACAGTCAGATGCTCTAACCAGCTGAGCTAAAGGACCTTTAGATTGAGTTTGCTTTGTCTCTTTCGATCTAAGCGACGGCAAATTTATAATTCATTCTGATATTATGCAATCTTCAACTTAAAATTTTTCAAAAAAATTGAGACTCCATTTGTACCCATTCTTATCTATGGTGTCATGATCATCAGGCGACGTGTCGTAACTTTTTGCCCCGCTCCATTGACAATGCTGTAAAAGTAAGTTCCTTTCTGTAAATGAGACAAATCCGCTCTAAGTTTACCCTCAATAAAGTTAATATCTGATGACCACAATTGCTTTCCGATAATATTATACACAACCACCTGATAATTGTCATGTGGCAAGTTTATCAACTGGAAAGTGACGTCACCAAATGTTGGATTGGGATACGTGAGAATGTCTTCCTTTTTTCGGTCTATCTTATTGATAGAGGTTGTCATATCGCCTTTGTAACTAAAACTTACCAAGTTGCCCTCCGTGTCTTCATTTAACGAAGCAATTACCTCTTTTTCTCCATCCGCTAAGAAAATGTAGCTGTCCGCGGTACTTTCTCCTAATAAGTCCAATAAATCACCTAATACCGCAAATAAAGGATTGCTAGGATCTACATTGATCCATCCAAAAATTGGAACTTTAACTCCCAGTACTGCATTCGTCGTTGTCGTGCGCTTGATTCTAAGCACATCATAGGTATCTCCTCCTGGCAATTCAACTGTCCCCCACGCATCAACCTCATCTTCGTTTCCTGTCTCCACCAATAATCGCAGAGAGTCTACCTGCGCCGGAATTAACGCCAGCAATGAATCCGGTAAAGCATCACCAGAAGCAGCGATAAAGAAACTCGAATTGTCTGAGAATGTATCTTCAAAAGAAATTGGTGCTCTTCTAAATACTGCCTCTCCATCATTCTCAAAAGTAAGATCAAGAAGATTAAGTACAGGATCAAGACCCGACCTTCCAATTTCCACAATCTTATCGTCTGTTGTTTGATAATAGATTTCCTGCAATGTTGTATTATCTAATAAATCTGCATCTGGAAACATGTCAAAAGCTCCTCCAGCCTCTGCTTCCGCATAAAAGGTCTCGGATAAGAAACCACCGGATGTATTCGAAAGGTCCCAATACAGATCGCCCCCGACCAAATTCTTATCAAATTCCGGCAGATTAAAGGTGGTGATTGTTCTTAAAGTATCTCCAGGAACTGGAAATATAGAATTGGTAATGGTCGTTTGCCCGTTCGCGAAGAGGGGCAGAAGCATGAATCCGACTAATATTTTCTTGAGTAGAGTTACTTTCATCCTGTACTGATTTTCACTTTATATTTTTCAAACGACAGAAACTTCAAAAAAGTTAATAGAGGATAAAGATAATATTTAAAATTCAACTCCAATTTTATAACTCGTTTTTATCTACGAATCATCAAAAACACATGTCGAATTGAGCAATTGCATATTTACACGGCCTCCTCATTTCCTCACCATAATGCTCACTTTTGTATTCACTGTAATCACCCTATTCCTTGCATATCAACATATTTACAGTACAAAGGATTGGTTTTATAAAGTTCATTATGCCTGCCCACAGCTATCACCTTGCCTTCGTCCATCACAACGATTTTATCAGCATTGCGGATGGTCGAAAGACGATGCGCAATAATAATTGATGTGCGATCATGTAGTATTTTTTCCAAAGCGTCCTGCACCAATTTTTCCGCCTCACTATCCAATGAAGAAGTCGCTTCATCCAATATCAGTATCTGTGGGTCATAAAGTACCGCTCTGGCGATCGTAAGGCGTTGTCGTTGACCCCCAGATAATTTCATCCCTTTATCTCCTATAACCGTCTCAAATCCATCTTGCAACTCATCGATAAATTCTTTGGCATTGGCAATTTCTACAGCTCTAATAAGGTCTGATTCAGCAATGTTTTCCTGTCCAAAAGTAATGTTGTTTCGAATCGTATCGTGAAAGAGAATGGCATGTTGACTCACCAATCCGAAGAGTGATCTCAATGAAGAGATCTCTATATCCTTGCTCGATCGACCATCAATATGAATTGCTCCTTCCTGGATAGGATAAAATCCCATGATTATATCTGCCAAGGTTGTTTTTCCAGAACCGGATGGCCCGACCAATGCTACAACTTCGCCTTTGTTAATTTTGAGATCAATATTTTTTAAAACGATCTTTTCGTCGCCTGGATAATTGTAAGACAAATCTCGAATATCAATGCTATGGTTGAATGAAAGTGCCTCTACGTGCTGTCTACTTACACTCTTTTCCTGAACAGATTGAATCAGTGCATCAATTCGATCTACGGCTGCCATTCCCTTTTGTACATTATAGTAGGCTCCACTAAAACTTTTTGCCGGCTCTATCACCTGATAAAAAGCAAAAATAAACGCAAAGAACGTCTCCGGCTTTAGGCTATCCACAAAGACAAGTTTCGATCCATACCACAGTAATGCCGTCACTACAGCTATACCCAGAAATTCTGAAAGTGGCGAAGACAGGTTTTGACGATTCATGATGGATATCAATGTCCTTCGATATCCTTCGTTTTCTTTTGAAAATCGCCGTTTCTGATCTTCTTCGGCATTAAAAGCTTTTATAATACGAATGCCTCCAATGCTTTCTTCTACGGTGCTGGTAATATTCCCCAGTCGCTCCTGAGCTATGAAAGACTGCTTTTTCAATGTCTTACTTATTCCTCCGATCACAAAAACAGTAAATGCCAAAAGCACCAATACAAAAAGACTCAATTGTGGACTCACATATACCATAAAGAAAATACTTCCCAATATGATCAATGGAGCTTTGAATACAACTTCAATTACCTTAAGAATGCTCATTTCTACCTCCATCACGTCCAAAGTGATCCTGGATATCAAATCCCCTGTTCTTTGGTCACTGTAATACGATAAAGGCAATCGCATATATTTATCAAAGAGTTCTGCGCGTATGTCTCTTACTATTCCGGTTCTCAATGGCACAATGAAGTACATGGCGAGATAGCGAAACAAATTCTTTAGAAAAAAAATAAGGATGATCATCAGACAAACAATAATCAACGCACGCTCTTTGCCTTGACTGTAAATAAGATTCTGAAAGTAATGATTTAGTCCATTCGCAACTTCATCATTGCCAACCGTAGTTGGGATACGATCAAATAAAATTTGAAAGAAAGGAATTATGACCGGAATGCTTATTACTGTAAATATCGAAAGAAGGATGTTGCTTGCTATGCTTAAGGAAAAATACCCCTTGTAATCTTTAACCCGTCCAACTAATTTCCAAAATGCATCCATATCGCAGCTACATAGCAGCTATTCGGTTTCTTATTTGCCCAGATAGTGCTTATCAAAGAAGACACGATACCTTGCATCGCTCTTCTCAATGATCATTTTACGATAATTTCGTTGAGAAACTGCATAAATAGTATACGCGCCAGGTTCTACATTGTTAATAAATTCCTCTTTCGAATTATTTATTTCTTTATAGTAGGCCATAGCCTTTTCCTTATTCTCAAACTTTCGAACCAATATCACTTCCGTCTTTTTCTTTCGATCAAGTGGAGTTTCACTAAGCTGAAGCTTTTTCAACTTATGGTATTGTTTATTATAGTTTGAAATGGAAATCTTGGCATTCACCATTTTATCGGCATTTGTTTCGTACATAACAATAGCGATGTAATGGAGTTTTTGATCTTCAAGTGAAAAAATATCATCCACCTCCTCTGCATCAATTCCCGTGAATGCATCTTTATCTCCTTGCAAAAATCTTAATATTTCATCTGCTCTGGCTTTCTCCGGTGTATTTGGATGTTTAATGATGACATCTCTCAAGGCTACAATATATGCATCTCTCCCTTGTACACTTCCTGTCGCCATGGCTTTTACCAAGGCAAATTTTGCTTTCAAAAGATTATCCTTTCCAAACATACTTGACGACTGCTCTGCCTGATCGTAAGCCTCTTGATAGTTGCCGGATTCAAATAAAGCATACGTTTCTTCGTAGTACTTATTAAGTCTTTGCTCTTTTGACAACTGATTTTTACCATAATTCGGATCCGAAATCGCTTTGGCAAATTCTGTATCCGCAAAATCTGTAAGAATCTTATTTTTATAGTATTCTGATTTGGCAGAATTATTTAAATCCAGATAACTTAAGTAGAGATAGTAATAAACATCTAATTTTTGCTCAAAATCAGGATACCTTCTCAACAACTCTTCGTGCGTTTCTGCTGCCAATTCATAATTTTGGATCTTATCACGATATGCCTTACCCAGTACAAAAAAGGCATTCTGAAGCTGGTCATTGATACCCGCTCTTGCTACTTCACTGTACGGAATTTGGCTTTTGATGTAAGCGATGGTTTTGCCCATTTTATCTTCTTCAAATCCATCTTCCGGAACCTTATCTTCTTCCTCTATTTCATCAGTACCAAATATGCCAGATTTATCTTTTCTCCGCCAATTATCCTCCAATACCATGTCATTTCCCCAGGTACTTTCGAATCTTTTCCTACCTCTCTCTTTGCCCAACTTATCGTATGCAAAAAAGTTTGATTTCTTAAGACTAGACCCGGTACCACTCAAAAGGCCTGTACTTTTTCTGGTTGCAGGGGCAGCCTTGCTCTGACCATTTAAGGTTTTGCCACGTTCAATTAATTTCTCCGCCAGGGTTTCAATCTGATCATCAGTCCAAGTGACCATGTTCAACAAACTATCCTGTAGATCAATAAAGGCTATGTTCATAGCTATTTCCGATAGATTGTTGGCGTATCTGCTACACTCATTGAATCGCGGATCTTCTTTGGCCAAAACTTGCACGGTAGAGTCGAAATAATTCTTGGCATTGACGTATTTTTGTTTGTCATAGAAGAGATAGGCCAATTTGTAATATGTCTCTTGTTTGAGAGAGATATTGTCCACATTATTATTAATAGATTTACTAAAACTTGTTAATGCTTCATTGAAATCTCCAGCTTCCAGTTGAAT
Source organism: Bacteroidota bacterium (assembly GCA_039194925.1). GTDB lineage: Bacteria > Bacteroidota > Bacteroidia > Chitinophagales > Saprospiraceae > CAJXUU01. The sequence continues at coordinate 7,364 of JBCCVV010000178.1, read as the reverse complement.
TTCTCCCTTGGTAAAATATAGTTGATCCAAATATTCAAGGTATTTGTCTTCCTTGATCATTTTATCCAATTTAGCCAAAACACGATCATTGGATTTTGCCCCACCCATCATTTGCGTCTTCTCGGCATTCAAATCGGCCATAAATTCCATATCAAACGACTTGGCCCATTTCTTGGCATTCTGGAATGATTCGCTCGCCTCGGAGTAATCTTTATTGATTAAATGCAATTGTCCCTTCACGTAAGCATATCTCGCTTTCAAAGATTTTTTGTTGGCCAACTCAATAGCTTCTTCCAAATTCTCAATGGCAGAATAATAATTCTCTTCTTTTATATTAATATCAGCCAGAATAACCGGAGCCTCCCTCATTGCATCATCTGGCATAGTGCCATCCGCCTGCATCCTTTTAATCATATATGAAGCAGTAGAAAATTTGTCTCTCTGCACAAGAGTTTTGGCATACCACATCATTCCTTTGGAATAGGCAGTTTTGTCCTTTTTCTTCTTCTCCTCTTTCTTTTTTCGATTCGATGTATAGTCTTCTTCTTCCTCTTCTTCACTAGATGTATCTGCTATCTCTTCTTTAGGATCTTCTTCCACTATGTCCTCAGGTACTTTGGTCTCCACTTTTGATTCTTCCTCTACTTTTGTCTCTGGTTCATTTATTTCCTCTTTCTTATCCTCCGCTGGCTTCGATTGAGGCTTCGTCTCCTCGGTTTTTTCTTCTACTTTTTCATCTTTCGTGGTTTCTTTTTTCTTAGGCCTTCTCTTTTTGCCTTTGCGCTTTCGCTTTTTCTCTTTTTCTCTTTTCTTCTTCTCAGCTTCCCTCTCCTTCTTTTTTCGTTCTCGTTCTTCCTTTTTAGCCTTTTCTTTGGCTTCTCTTTCTTTTTTCTTTTCCTCCCGTGCCTTTTTCTTAGCTTCTTCGTCCTCCTTTTTTTTCCTTGCTCTCTCTTCTTCTTTTTCCTTTTTCTGTCTAGCCCTTGCCTCTTCCTCTTCCTTTTTTTTCTTGGCTCTAGCTTCCCGTTCCTCTTTCTTTTCTTTCTCTTTTTCTTTTCGAATTTCCTTTTTACTCCTCTTTTTCTTTTGATAATTTCTACCAAAAGGGTTAGTTGGGTTAAACTCTTCTTTGAAATATGCAAAAGTTTCCTCGGCCGATTCGTAATCCTGTTTGAGATATTGTGCCTCCCCCATCAATACATAACAATCATCCACCCATTTACTAGGTTCGTGCAGAGCTGCAACGGTGGTTACCTTTTCAATGGCTTTATCCAAATCTGCAGCCACTGTTTTGGTGTTTTCAACTAAAACGTAATCGTATAAAGGAAGAATTTCATTATAATTATCGCGATGTGAGGCTCTCAGTGTCTGATAGCTCTGTTGCATAAGTTCATTGGCATTAAAATAGCCATTGTAAAGAGCCGTGGTATTATGATAAAACTTGCTAAGCGCAGAAGGTTTTCCACCTTTTTTCTTCTTTGAAGCGCATCCTACCAGGATAGCTACTGATACAAAGCAAATAAACAACAACCTATATATAGAATTCAAAGTAGTACTTTTTCAATATTAACAACTCGGTTTATTTTCCTAAAGCCATCAAAAAATAATTGTTGAAATGATTTGTATCCTTCTGATTTTCAAAATGAAGCTTTTTTGAGATTCTTTACCAAGAACATAGATCATTAAAAGCTCATGCATTGTAAATCAACGGGATGCAAAGCACTTTACAGTTTATTATTACATAACTTCCATACTAAAAGCGCGCCAGTATGCCCAAAAAACCGCTTATATAACTAGATTTGTGCAAATTTATTTTAATTCTTAGACTATATCCGCTTTAGAGGCGAATATTCGCAAGCAAATTGTTGTTTTCCGAGAAATTGAGCAATGACATCTGAATCCAAGGGAAAGAAAAAATTTAAGGATAAACTAAAGGAAACGTATCGTATTCTTGTAATTGATATTGAGGATTTGAAAGAAGTAGGCAACTATCAATTCACGATGTCTCGTCTATATACCTACATTATTTCTATTGTCCTGGTTTTTACAATAGTCTTGGTTTCGCTCATTGCCTTTACCCCCATAAAGCGTCTGATACCTGGATATGGCGACATCGAGGAAAATCATAAATTTTTAGAACTCAGAAATAAAATATCTGAATTGGAAACGGACCTCGAAGATCAAATTGTTTACACCCAAGGGTTGCAAAACATGCTTTCGGGTCAAAACTTAGAAGACCTGGAATTACCTATCGATTCAAAGGCCAAAGACCAGTCCTCAGAACAAAAACCTTCGTCGGTTGTGGTTTCAGATACCGATCTGAAGGAAACCAAAATAACAAGTTCACTTAACAATCAATACTTTGTGCCTCCGATTACTGGAAAGATAAGCGCCTCTTTTAATCGATTAAAAAAACATCTTGGAGTAGATATCCTGGCCCCAAAAGGATCCGCCATTAAGAGTATCACCGCCGGAGTCGTAATAGCCAGTGACTTTACGGTTGCTACCGGCAATACCATTGCCATACAGCACCCCAACAACCTCATTTCTATCTACAAACACAATACTGCTTTACTGAAAAACATTGGAGATAAAGTGAGCGCCGGAGAGGCTATAGCCATTATTGGAAATACCGGAGAATTAACAGACGGCCCACACTTACACTTTGAATTATGGTATGATGGTAATGTTATTAATCCCGAAAATTTCATAAATTTTCAATAAGTGTAACCTAATTAGTAATACATTTGCACTGTTAAGATCAATTAAACAAGAAAAGAAAGAGATATTATGAGTCACAAATTAAAACCGGTTGTAAATGAAAAAGGGGAAACACTGAGCCCCACAATCGGTGAAGGTGTAAAAAATTACCTTATCGATATTGATGGTACAATTACTGATGATGTACCGAATGAAGAGCCAGAAAGGATGGTTACTTGTCTGCCTTATCCAGATGCATTAGAAACGTTGAATAGATGGTACGATGAAGGTCATATCATCACATTTTTCACTTCCAGAACGGAAGAACATCGCGAAATTACGGAGACTTGGTTAAACAAGTATGGCTTCAAATATCATGGCATCCTCATGGGAAAGCCAAGAGGAGGCAATTATCACTGGATCGATAATCACATTGTAAAAGCGACTCGATTCAAGGGTAAATTTACCGACCTTACTTTGAAACGTAAGGACATTGAGGTATTTGAGTCTTAGGAAGCAAATCGGATTTATTCTTCGAGACACACCGAAGAAGCATTCAAAAACATCTTACTATTTTCCTTGTGATGCCAGAGTGCTCTTTGGATTTATTACAATGGATGTACAGAATATATGCAGCTACTAATGTAGCAATGAATGTTCTATGTTTAAAATTAAGGCAGGGCCCACGATTGCATAATCTATTTGAGGAATGTTTGGGCAATTGTATCGCTTGTATAAAATGCAAAATCAAAAATACCTGAAGAGGTTAGGAGATACTTTCTCTCGTTTATTGGTCTAACGATGCAATGGTCTCTGACCGAGTGCACTGCTGTATCCAAGTGCATTTTTGCATACACACATTTTTACCGAAATTAAATGTGAGTTATATTTTTTTGTTAGATTCGGTGAAATTAACAAAACAGAAAAGCGTATTAACATGAAATCAATTATCCAATTTTCTATTCTTGCTCTTTCACTTATTTCTATTCAACTAAATGGGCAGCAAGCAACATTAATTGCCGATCTGAATGAGGGATCTGCTTCCGGAGGTTCTTCAGAAGAAAACACATCTATTATATATGATGACAAGGTCTATTTCTCTGGAAATGACGGAATGCATGGATTTGAACTCATGATGTACGATGGCAGTACGGTCTCATTGATAGCGGATATCAATGAAGGAATCGGTGATTCTGAAATACAGAACTTTTATATCCTTGGCGATGAACTCATCTTCACTGCGGACGATGGTATTCATGGCATGGAGTTTTGGGTTTCAGATGGCACAACTATGGGTACGGAATTACTTATCGACCTGAGTGAAGGGGACAATGATGGTGTATATCCCGGATTTGGTGAATCAAGCAACTCCTTTGAGTTATGGGATGGATATTTATACTTCAACGGCAGAAACCGGCCCAGCGACAATGAGCTATGGAGAACAGATGGAACACCAGAAGGCACTACCCTTGTAAAAAATATCGGTTTTGATTCAGGCTCATTTGTTACAGGTTCATGGCCAGAAGATTTTGTCGTCTATCAAGATCGATTATTCTTTGGAAGCAGGGATGGATTTTGGGCTACTGATGGTACTTCAGACGGTACAGTTTTGGTGCGTGAGGATGACCCTAACGATGTATTTGGATTTGACCCGGGCAACATTTTAGCAACCGATTTTGGAATAGTCATGCTGCAGAATTGGGAATTATGGATTAGCGATGGCACCACCAACGGAACAGTTCGTGTAAAAGAATTCGAAAATATTGTACTCAATTGGTCTGGACCACGATTCAGAGATATGGGTGATTATGTCTTATTTCCGGCCAATGATGGCATATCAGGAGATGAGTTGTGGAGATCAGATGGAACCCCGGAAGGCACATATTTGGTAAAAGACATGACACCTGGTTCAGATGGGTATGCTCCACAAAATACTGTTGTATTCAACGGTAAAATGTATTTCAAGGGGTCATCAGAAGAAACTGGAATCGAACTCTACGAAACGGATGGTACAGAAGAAGGCACTCAATTAGTCTACGAATTCAATCCGGGAACCTCATCAGGCTTCTTTTTACCCAGCACCATATTCACGGATGGGAATCGATTGTATCTGAGTGCAGGAAAACCCTTTAATCAAGAACTCTGGATAAGCGACGGAACAGCAAATGGTACATATGAAGTTGAAATCAGCCCTTCAGGCGAGTCGTACCCGACTAACTTTTTGGCATTTGGCGATCGCGTATTCTTCACTGCCAGAAATAGTGACACCGGACGTGAAAATTATGTTTTTGATGCGACGGTGAATACCAAAGAAATTACGACGAAACAGATTAATATCTATCCAAATCCTGTACAAAACATATTGTATTTGAAGATGGAATTGCCTCAACGGCATCAAGTGAATATCATCGACATGCAAGGACGAACGGTCCTGACATCAAACAATGCCTCGAATGGTATGAATGTCAATCGATTGGTCAATGGACAGTACACCATCTTTGTGACTGATGATAAGAATGTGACTATTGGGAGTACAAGGTTCGTAAAAAAATAGCCCCATGGTGATATAAAATGACACTAGAAGATAATTTGAATCTTGCTATGGACAGGATTCAATGGGTTTACTGTATGCTTTTAAATCACCTCTACACCACTTCTTGGCTGAGACGAATTGGTTTCAACCGCCTTTTAAAAGCCAATATCTGTATCTGAATTGAATTAAAACTCAAGAAATGCTGTTACATGTAATTTCCTAAGTGTTTTATGCACTTTTCAAGCACTGCATGTGAATTCGAAACCTCGGGTTTTTAAATCACTTCATCAACTATTTTGCAAAAACAACATGAATGAGTCTAAAAAATATTGCCGCAGCCTTCATGCACAAATAAGCCTGGGAACTACTACAGATGATCGATTTATGCCCGATGGATACGTCTCTGCCTTTGCCGAAATGGACAAACTTATTCTTACTGAAAAATTGGATGGTCAGAACAATTGCTTCAACAAATATAGAGTTTTCGCCAGATCTCACACTGCCCCAACGAAACACCCATGGGACAAGCCTCTAATCGAAAGATGGCAACTTATTAAAAATGAACTCAACAATCTCGAAATCTTTGGTGAAAACATGTTTGGTATTCACTCTATTGCCTATAAAAATCTCGAATCCTACTTCTATGTATTTGCAGTAAGAGAACATGATGTGTGGCTATCTTGGGAAGAGGTTAAATTTTATGCCGAACTATTGGATTTTCCGACAGTTCCTGAAATAAAACTCAATACAGCGTTGATTGATTACATCAAAACGGGTAAGTCAGAGAATCAAGCGCTAACGGATTGGTTGTCTTCCAGTCTTGGAATGACCTGGGAAGAAAGTGTGGAAACTGCCGGATTACTTGGTGGCTTTGATCCCGATTCTAATCAAGACTGTTCCGAAGGATTTGTAATTCGTAACAGCTCATCTTTCAAAACGAATCAAGGTCCAATTCCAGTCGCTTCCAATGAATTCAACAATCTCTTCAAACTGGTGCGAAAATCACATGTCAAAACAGATGTGCATTGGTCAAAAACCTGGAAACCGGCTACACTTATTAATTATACCAAGCACAATTGGTTAAGCTATTCTTATTTAAATTCGATATGATGTGGAAATTCCCTAACTATGAGATCGATAAAAAATTGGACTGGGAAGACCTGACCAATTCATATTCCTGGATATCCGATATGAAAGCAGTGCCACAAGACCCCATCTGGCATGCTGAAGGTGATGTCTGGACGCATACTAAAATGGTATTCGAAGAACTTTTGAAGCTGTCCGAATTTAACCAACTCGATGATCAAGCCAAACACATTCTAGTGAGCGCCGTCTTATTCCACGATGTAGAAAAGAGATCAACGACAACGGAAGAAGAGATTGATGGACAGGTTCGAATTGTGTCGCCCCGGCATGCAAAAAAAGGAGAATATACGGCCAGGCAGATCTTGTATAAAGAGATGAATACACCATTTGTAATTCGAGAACAGATTTGTAAACTGGTACGATTGCACGGTTTACCAATTTGGGCTATTTCAAAAGAAAATCCAGCCAAGGAGGTTATTGCTACAAGTCTCGTGGTAAACACCAAATTGCTTTCGCTTCTAGCTACAGCCGACATACGGGGTCGAATCTGTAAAGATCAAGAAGAAATTCTACTCAAGATAGCTTTCTTTAAAGAGTTGTGCCTTGAAAATAAGTGCTTCGGAAAATCAAGGGCATTCAAATCCAATTATGGTAGATTTCAATATTTCAACACGAAAAATGCCTACCCCGATTACGAGCCTTTTGATGATTTGACATGCACGGTGACCATGATGTGCGCACTTCCGGGAAGTGGAAAGGACGCCTACATAAAAAACAATCTTGGACAACCCATGCTTTCTCTCGATAATATAAGAAGAAAACACAAAATTTCGCCCACCGATAAAAAAGGCAATGGCAGAGTAATCCAGCTGGCAAAGGAAAAAGCAAAAGAATTTCTCAGAACGAAAACTTCTTTTGTTTTCAATGCTACAAATATTACGCGAGATATGCGCAGCAGATGGATAGGTCTATTCACCAATTACAAAGCCAGAGTAAAAATTGTATATATAGAAGTTCCTTACAAGTCCCTAATACATCAAAATTCAAG
>JBCCVV010000177.1:0-14150 GCA_039194925.1 Bacteroidota bacterium | reverse complement strand
GGGAAATTATAGCAGAACCCTCCTGGCAAATCTTCATGCCTACCGTCCTGAACACAATTACTTCCTGTACACCCCTTCTATAACTTTAAAAGAAGAAAAGAATAAATTAGAAGCCGTCAATAACGTTTCCATTCGTACTGCCGGAAGCAAAAACAGAACCATCTGGAGAAGTTTTGAAATTAAAAATGACATTCAGAAGGATGAACTGGATGTCTATCATGGGCTAAGTCATGAATTGCCACGAAATAATGAAAACATGCGATGCAAAAAGATCGTTACCATTCACGATCTGATTTTTAAACCGCATCCGGAATTTTTTCCATTTATAGATCGTGGCGTATATCATATTAAGTGTAAGCATAGCCTACATACAGCGGATAGGGTTATTGCCATCAGTGAACATACCAAGCGGGATATCATCGAATATTACAACATCGAGCCTGAAAAAATTGATGTAATCTATCAATCATGCCTACCGCAATATTATGAAGATGATCCATCTAAAATTGCCGCTCTGCCAAAATCATTCCCAAGTGAATACAATTTATCCGTCGGCAGTCTGGAACCACGAAAAAATATTGTCTCTGTAATTAAAGCCTATACCCAAATAAAAAAAGAACATCGAATTCCATTATTCTTGATAGGAAATGGAAAAAGACACAAAAAATACCTCCAACAACACATCAACAAGTACAATCTACAGGAAGATATCCATATCCTTTCCAATATCCCTACCCATCTCCTGCCAGCAATCTATAGAAATGCGACCATGCTTATCTATCCAAGCTTCTACGAAGGATTTGGGTTACCAGTCGTTGAGGCGCTACTCTCATTCACACCGGTAATAACTTCCAATATTTCTTCACTCCCGGAAGCTGGAGGTCCGGACACCTGCTATATCAATCCTTCTTCAATAGAATCGATCGCCCAGTCCATAGAAAAAATCCAAACTGACAGTGAATTAGCCAGTCGAATGAGTCAAAACGGACGAACTTATGCATTGAACAACTTCAATCCGCAGCAATTAACTGCTAAAGTGATGCGATTATACGAAGAAATCCAGGAAGAGGTTTTGATGTAGAACCTTGATGTGCAAAAACCAATATTTAAATAATAATTTAATGAATTGCCTTGTTGTTGGCCGTTGTTTCTGAGTTTATTTTTTCGCTACACTTCAACGTTCATTCACTCGCAGTTCTTTATTTGTTTATGCAATTACTGCGATCCCCAGTTTAAATCAGTAATAATACTTATATCCCATAAACCAGCCAGTCAAAGACCACTAATAAACAACTATGCCACTGAGCCACTAAACAACTCAATAACTCAACAACTCAATAATTAAAATCTAATCCAACTTCAACACCTCCAAAAACGCCTTCTGCGGTACCTCTACATTCCCAATCTGTCTCATCTTCTTCTTACCTTTCTTTTGCTTTTCGAGCAATTTACGTTTTCGGGTAATATCCCCACCATAGCATTTGGCAGTTACATCTTTTCGTAGGGCAGATATTGTTTCTCTTGCGATAATTTTGGCACCAATCGAGGCTTGAATAGCGATCATAAATTGTTGTCTTGGCAACAACTCCTTAAGTTTCTTGGCGATTTTTCTGCCAAAGCCTTCAGCTTTTGATCTGTGCACCAGAGAAGACAGGGCATCCACAGGGTCGCCATTTAATCGCATATCCAATTTCACAAGATCGGATTCTCGGTAATCTACCGGAACGTAATCAAATGAGGCGTATCCTCTTGAGATAGACTTCAAACGGTCATAGAAGTCAAATACAATCTCTGCCAAAGGTAATTCAAAGGTTAGCTCAATACGTTCTTGAGTAAGATAAGTCTGTTTGGTAAGATTGCCACGTTTATCCATGCACAATGTCATAATGGCTCCGATATACTCAGGTTTGGTGATAATCTGAGCCCGGATATATGGTTCTTCTACCGATTTTACTAATGTTGCTTCAGGTAAATCATTAGGAGTATTTATTTTCATTTTTTCGCCCTTATTGGTATACGCGAAATATGATACGTTCGGTACCGTAGTAATTACCTCCTGGTCAAATTCGCGTGACAAACGCTCCTGTATAATTTCTAAATGCAACATTCCCAGGAATCCACATCTAAATCCAAATCCCAATGCAATAGAAGTCTCGGGCTCAAATACGAGAGAGGCATCATTTAATTGCAACTTCTCTAAACTATCTCTCAAATCTTCAAAGTCATCATTATCAATCGGATAGATACCCGCAAAAACCATAGGCTTTACATCCTCGAAACCATCAATGCCCGAATCACAGGGATTGGACACCGTCGTAATGGTATCGCCCACCTTAATCTCCTTACTCTGTTTGATGCCTGTAATGATATATCCAACATCGCCCGCTTCCACGATTTGTTTCGGAAAAAGATCCATTTTCAACACGCCTACCTCATCCGCTTCATATTCATTACCGGTATTAACGAATCGTACTTGCTCCCCTTTTTTCAGCCTTCCATTCAGAATTCTATAATAAGCAATCACCCCTCTGTACGGATTAAAAACAGAATCAAAGATCAACGCTTGTAAAGGAGCATCAGGATCGCCTTCCGGTGCTGGTATCCGGTCTACTATAGCCGTCATTATATCCTGGATTCCAATTCCTGTTTTTCCACTGGCATGAATAATCTCATCAAGATCACAACCAATCAAATCAATGATCTGATCGGAAACCTCTTCGATCATTGCGGACTCCATATCCACCTTATTGAGGATAGGGATAATCTCAAGATCATGCTCAATCGCTAAATATAAATTGGAAATCGTCTGTGCCTGGATACCTTGAGAAGCATCGACCAATAAAAGGGCACCTTCACACGCTGCGATAGATCTTGAAACTTCATAGCTAAAATCAACGTGACCCGGCGTATCAATCAAATTGAAAGTATATTCTTCGCCGTCATTATGCTGATATTGCATTTGGATCGCATGACTTTTTATTGTAATTCCCCGTTCTCTTTCCAAATCCATATCATCCAAGGCCTGATCCTTCATCTTTCGCTCAGATATTGTCTGAGTAAACTCCAAAAGTCTGTCAGACAAGGTACTTTTGCCATGATCGATATGCGCTATTACACAAAAATTCCTGATGTTCTTCATAATTGGATGCAAATATATATAGTATCCTTCTATAACACTACTTGTTTACCTTATTGTTTACATTCTCGTGAAGAACGTACAACTATTATTGACATCAATCCTATCCCTTCTTTGTCATATTCATATTTCACGAATGCACCTCGTGTAAACGGCAGATGTTACATCTCAACCATATTCTGATACATACGAACTGCCCTGTCATGCTATTCAAATCTACTATTGCTTATAATTTTTTACTGCGAACTTTTAAAATTCATTAACCCAATTAAAATAATATGAAAAAGAACATCTCTCCCGGACATGAGGTCTTGTCGCTTAAAAACGAGTCCATTCCCTTACTAAAAAATCGATTTCTTGACCGTTTCACCCGAGTTAAATGGTTTGTCCCAATATTAGTATTCACCCCGATCATCGCTTATTTCACCTTTGTAGGAATCACTTCACTTCCTTTCTCTCAATTTGTCATAAGTGCTGTAACAGGCATATTGATTTGGACACTAACCGAGTATGTATTTCATCGGTTTATTTTTCATACTGTTCCTAAAAGTAAAACAGGAAGAAAATTCCATTTTATCCTTCATGGTATACATCATGCCTATCCCAACGATGCCCTTCGGCTAGTAATGCCCCCAGCTATCAGCGTTCCATTATCCGCATTGTTCTGTGTTGTATTTCAAGCACTTTTTGGGTCCTTGTACTCTGCCATCTTTGCCGGATTCATGGCCGCTTATTTGGTTTATGATATGTTGCATTACGCCGTTCATCATGTTCATTCCTCCCATTGGCAATGGTTCAACGCCAAAAAACAGCGGCATATGAAACATCACTATTTGCAATCTGAAAGCGAATTCGCGGTATCGTCTCCGTTTTGGGATCGACTTTTCAATACGATTAGTTCAGATAACAATGCAAAGAAGCAATAATAAAGATCAACTTTTTAATGCCTGATAATGCAATAACAAACTGATCAGAAAGAATTGAATCATACTATTTTCGTGGCCGTTCAGGTAATTTTTGGTAGTATCAAAAAGCGGCTGTTAGGCTTCCATATTCCTGGCTCTGGATTGTTGCTCAGAGCTAGGAATTAATGAAAATACTAAGGTAACTACACAGCCAGAATAATATTTCAAACAATAAAGTACATCGGGCTAGAAGTTACATGGAAATTCATTTTGGCGGTATTTTTAGTCAAAAATGGTAACAAAATACATCACGACGATAGGATTAAACATATGATTATGTAGTTACAAACCTAATTTTTAGGAATTGTATACATTTAATTATCAATTGTTTATAAAGATACTAAAGATAGCCAGCTGAAGAGTAAAATACTTAAAAACTGATAATTTCGGTCATCGTGGAGAAATCTTACTCCTTACAAATATGACAAATAGAAATGCACCTTCGGTTCCAGGAATTGATCTAAATCCGGCAATTCAGTATATTTGACAAAATTTACAACTAAACTATGAGAATGAGGATGAATTTCCCACAGCAGATCACATTTGCCTTTTTATTATGTTTCTTATCAAATCCAGTAATCCAGGCACAATACGAATTTAAAACCGAAAAAAAAATCCATTGCACATCCATTAAAAACCAGGCACGAACGGGTACGTGCTGGAGCTTTTCCACGGCTTCTTTTTTGGAGTCCGAATTGATGCGCATGGGCATGGAGGACATCAATCTTTCGGAAATGTTTATTGTGCGAAATATATACAAAGACAAGGCTCATAACTACATCCTCAGACAGGGAAAGGCAAATTTTAGTCAAGGAAGTCTGGCACACGATTTAATTCGAATTGCGGAGAAAGATGGTCTGATGACCGAAGAGGCATATTCCGGGCTATTGAGTGGAGAAAGCCGACACGATCATGGAGAAATGGTCAATGGCTTACACGGTTTTTTGGATGGCGTGCGCAAATCTAAAGTATTAAGTCATAAATGGAGATCTGCATTCGATGGCATCTTGGATAGTTACATAGGAAATGTTCCCGAACAGTTTGAATACGAGGATCAATCCTATACGGCGACCACTTTCGCGGAAATGACCAAGCTAAAAACAGAAGATTATATTTCGATTACTTCTTTTACTCATCATCCATTTTATGAACAATTCATTCTGGAGATACCGGATAATTATTCCAACGGATCATTTTATAATGTACCCTTAGACGAATTGATGAGTATTATTGATTATGCGCTATTGGCCGGATACTCCATTGTGTGGGACGGTGATGTTAGTGAAAAAGGATTTTCCGCTAGAAATGGCATGGCTCTCTTACCAGTAGATCCTAAACGTGAAGATCTTTTTACAAATCCAGGACCAGAAATAAATGTTACTCAGGAAAACAGACAAATCAACTTCGAAAACTACAGCACGACCGATGATCATCTTATGCATATTGTAGGCATCGCTCTTGATCAAGATGGAACCAAGTACTATCTGACGAAAAACTCTTGGGGAGAAATTAGTGATTATGAAGGGTTCTTGTATATGTCGGAAGCTTTTATGAAAATGAAAACGGTTTCGATTATGATCCATAAGGATGGATTGCCAAGAAATAGTTCTGAAAAGTTATTTGAGATGGAATAAATGGAGATTGGAAAGATTGGAGAATTTGAAAATAATTTTATAAGTTCTGTTGAGAAAGAGGAGGTTTTATCAGTTACATGGAGCTAAACAGAGAAGACGCTGAAATACACTGAGATCTTTTTGATATCTTTGTGTAATCTATCTCACCTTCTTTAAGACCTATATGTGGTGAACAAGGAAGACTGATATGGAATATTAAATGGTTAAAAGAACTATTGTTATAAAAAATCAATTAATTGCACAGTCTAAACAGCGATTTACAATCCTTAACGTTTGGCTAGTAACAACTATTTCTATAATTGAAATTTTGTGATGAGAGCAACAGGTTATCGTAATATATATTACTCATTATTTTTAGGGTGTTTCTTCATGCTTGCAGGCTGTAGCAATGACCTTGAACCCATTAATGTGATCAATGTAAGCGAGCAATTCGAGCTTAAACTTCATCAAATCTTATCATCAGAAGGTGGATTACCTGCAATACAAATAAACTCTATAGAGACAAATGATTGTGAAAATGCATTTATTTCTCATCAAGTAGTCATTTCTGACGATCTGATTCAGGTCTTTCTGAATGACGTTCGTGTCGAAGGAAACTGTGAGCCAGGTGGAGAAATCGTTAGTGAAGAAATCTTGGTAAGTAATCCTTATCAATCTATACCCATCGAGATTATTCTAAAAAACGCAATTACAAATCAAAGCACCTTACATTCAAACTCATCGGGATTCGAGATTGTATTTGAACAATTCGATGCCCTAAAAGTAAGTAGAACTCGATTAAACCGGATTCGTCCCGGCATGTTATGGGGCAGTTATACGATTACAAATGAATCTGTCAGAGAAGAATTGATTGCCTACCTGGATTTCATAGAAAATAAAAATGTCAAAGTCCAGGGTGATTATGGACATTTCTATCTTTCTCAAGACAACTCTGTAGTAATTCAAAGTCAAGACGAAATAAATGATTTTACCTTCCTGGTGACAACAGAGGAGGACTTGGCTGATTTCGAAAACAACATGAGGTTCTTCAAAGAATTGGCCCCTAGTCTTGTGTTGAGTGCAACGAACTATGACGGGAATTCAGTAAATATCCCTTAACTTTAGTATCATTGTGAAGGCAAAAGAATCGTCCTGTTTTAAACAGGCTCTATTGCCATTTCTTACCACCAAATCGAATTATCGGTCTAATGAAATTATTCAACATACTCTTTCTTGTATTAATTGTTGCACTTACTCCCTCTCCTGATATTCAAGCACAAATCTTTAAAAAGAAAAAGAAAAAAACGGAAAAAAAAGACGTTGCGGACAAGAAACCCAAGATGAAGCCATACGATAAGGTGATCACCAAAGATGCTCAAACGCAGAAAGGGTTGTTTGCGGTCCACCAAGTAGATGAAAATTGGTACTTTGAATTACCCGATTCCATTTTAGAAAAAGAAATTCTTGTTACTTCACGAATTTCAGGATTTGTAAAAGGCTTGAATTTTGGAGGTGCAGGAATCAAATCCAAGCCTCAACAAGTAATACGATGGCAGAAAAAAGGGAAGAAAATATTGTTGAGATCCGTTTCATACAATAGCGTGGCAAGTTTCGAAGACCCTATATACGAATCCGTACGAAACAACAACTTCGAACCCATCATCAAGACATTTGAAATCAAAACGATGTCCAAAGACAGCACTTCTTATGTATTTGATGTAAAGTCACTGTTCACATCTGACATACCGATGATTTCAGCAGTCAGTGATGCTCAAAAAAGGAATTTTGGCATTCGTGGAGTAGATGGAAGTCGTTCGTTCATCAATGATATAAATGTCTTTCCTGAAAATATAAATGTAAAACATGTATTAACCTACACAGGAAGTAAATTGCCCGACAACCGAATTACCGGGACCATGTCTATAGAAATGACCCAATCCTTCATCCTTTTACCCGAAGACCCAATGCAACCACGGTATTATGATCCGCGAGTATCCTATTTCAGCCTCGCACAGACCGACTATAGCGCAGATGAGCAGAAAGCCTTTAGAAAAAGATACATTACACGTTGGAGATTGGAACCTAAAGATCCAGAAGCATATGCCCGAGGTGAATTGGTGGAACCAATCAAACCCATAGTATACTACATTGATCCGGCTACACCAATAAAATGGAGACCTTATCTGAAACAAGGTGTTGAAGATTGGAATATAGCTTTCGAACAAGCAGGGTTCAAGAATGCCATAATGGCCAAAGATTCTCCAACCAAAGAAGAAGATCCAAACTGGTCGCCAGAAGATATTCGATACTCCGTAATACGATACGTATCTACAGATATTCAAAATGCGATGGGGCCCCATGTTCATGATCCACGAACAGGAGAGATCATTGAAAGTGATATTATCTGGTATCACAATGTCATGAATCTTTTGAGAAATTGGTTTTTTGTTCAAACCGCAGCCATTAATCCCGAGGCACGCACCACAAAATTCAAGGATGAAGTAATGGGTCGCTTGATTCGTTTTGTAAGTGCTCATGAGGTGGGTCATACTCTAGGATTGCCTCATAACATGGGATCAAGTGTGGCTTATCCGGTAGATTCCTTACGCAGTCCTTATTTTACCAAACGGATGGGTACCGCCCCTTCAATTATGGACTATGCCAGATTCAATTATGTAGCTCAACCAGGTGATGGAGATGTGGGTTTGATGCCAAATGTTGGCCCCTATGACAAATGGTCGATCGAATTTGGATATCGCAGATTTCCAGGATTAGATTCTCCCGATTCCGAACGAAAAACGATCAATGACCTCATCAAGTCAAAAGCCGACAATCCAATCTATAGATTTGGAAGACAACGATTTTCTCCGACGGATCCTACAGCTCAAACAGAAGATATTGGTGACAATAGCATGAGAGCCAGTGAATTTGGTCTTAAAAATTTAAAGCGTATAGTTCCCAACCTCATTGAATGGACCTCAGAAGAAACCAAGGATTTTTCTGAATTGAAGGAATTATACAACAACGTGTTCGGTCAATTTCGAAGATATGTGGGTCATGTAGTTGCCAATGTAGGAGGTGTGTATGAATTCAACAAAACGAGCGACGAAGACGATGTTATCTATACACACGTAGAAAAAGCAAAGCAAAAAGATGCGATCCGCTTTCTCAATGACCATGTATTTGCCACACCAGATTGGCTGATCGATAAAGAAATCCTTGGCAGGATCGAGGAAACTGGAATAACAGAGCGAATAAGAGGCTTACAAGACCGAACACTCGCACAATTAATGAATCCGGACAGACTAAACCGTATGATCGAAAATTCTGCTGTAAATGCAACTCAGGCCTATAGCATCAATGAAATGTTTGATGATCTGATCGAAAGTATTTATAGGGAAGCAACGTCGAATCAATCCGTTTCACTTTATCGAAGAAATTTACAGAGGACATTCATCGAAGGATTGGAACGTACGTTAGAAATGGAATCGAATCGGTACGAACATTCAGACATGAAAGCAATCGCACGAGGAAAACTCAAATCGCTTAAAACAATGCTTTCTTCGGCACAAAGCAATGATGAAATGACAAGATTTCATTACGATGATTTGGCTGAACGGATCGATGAAATATTTGAATATAAGTCATAGGAGGTTACTAAAATCCGATCTTTTACGCAACGTTTTTAAGTTGTGGCTCATCATTCTTACATTATCCAATGTAAATGCCTTATCATTTCTTCTAAACGATACCTATGAAAAATTTAAGATCAGTCCTCCTTGTATTGAGTTTCCTTTTGATTTATACCACGTCTTGTTATTCGCAAGAGACCTACTTCGCAGCAGACGATAAAATAATCGGTTTATTGGATGTAAAACTATTGAAAACAGGTGAGATTGTTTTTCTGGAGAAGTATAGAGATTGTGGTACCAGCCGTGTAAAATTACTTCATCCCAATGGAGATATTGAAAACATCTGGAGTGACGGAAAAGCTGAGTTCTATTCATTTCTCGAAATGCCAGACAATAATTGGGTTTTGATATTAATATCTGACCGTAAAGATGACATTGTTCTTCCTTTCAATTTTACTTCCGTTGTATTTATTGATGGCGATTATACCATTTTCTCTACGGATGATTCACAAACTAATATAGATTTGACCAATATTTCGAAAGCAGCTGTAATCAATGACAGTGAACTTGTGCTTTCAGGAGGATCAAAAGCATATTTTACCGATTTCAACTTATCCTCAGTCATCACTAAGGATATACAGAACTCGATCAGTATTCTTAAATCCCCATTACCGGACTCGAACTATGTCTATTACCAATACACTGGAGAAGACGCTATTCGCGCTACGAATGATCAATTCGAAACCGAAGAATTAATAGCCTTCAACCTTGGTCCACATTTTAGAGATATCCACTACTTGGATCGTTATGTTATAATGGTAGACGAGACAGAAATTTCAGTTTTAGAGGGATTATTTGGATTTTTCTACATAGAGCAAGAAACTACAATTTATAACTTCCGTCAACATGGACAAAACTTGACGTACCACACCATATCAGAGGATAATATCTTAACTTTTAAAAAACTATATCTGGATGAAAATGAAACCTTACAGGAAAGTTCATTCGAAATCCCCTTGGAAGAACTAGCAAATGGAACAAGACTTTTCTGGGACGCCAACCTGTTAGGAATGAGTTACTCATTTACACCTCTTCCATCAGAATCTTACGAAGATGAATACCGGGGCTTTAATTATGTATTTGACTACAATTTACAGGATGAAGCACTGAGTACTCAAGAATTGGACTTATCGATTGATAACATCTCATATACCACCTTGGTTGATACCGTGGTTGTTTCGGATGGAAAGTTACGTCTTTACGCAGATATATTCATGGAAGTAACGGTCACCAATCACAGCGATGAAACGGTTGATGAAATTGAGATGTATTCAAGCGCATTCGAAGGCATAAATTGCGCCTATAATGGACTAAAACCAGAACTTGAGAACATAACGATAGCCCCAAATCAATCCGTTGTGATAAATGCCAACTATGAATCACTGGAATTTACCAATCTATATTTTTTGCAACATCCCCTGTGCTTATATGTATTAGCTGGCAACAAGAGGTTTGACTCAAATTTTGATGACAATATTTTCTGTCTTCCACTTTCAGAATTTACCTCAACAGAAGAGCTTCAAGCCACCAATCAGATTTCTATATCCCCCAATCCGGTTAAAGATCAAATACAATTGGAATGCCAGTCGCCTGCTACTTTTCATGTTTATTCCATGCAAGGTGAATTGATAAAAGTCTGGGAATCCTACAAAAAAAGAACAACGTTTGATATTTCCGCTTTTAGTTCTGGCAATTACTTTTTAGTAGATCGAAATAGCGGCAAGAGTAAAATGTTTATGAAACTATAAGGGCAGTTTCAAATAATTCTATTGTTAAAACTTCTCTAGACGAATTGCTGTGATTCATAAGGTACATCTCCCCATTTATTTGATCTGGGTTGGCTTTCTTCGAATAAAGCATAAACGACGACAATCGAGCCTATGAGAGGTATAATGGGAATCAGCAAAAACCATGCACTCCTTCCAGTGTCGTGGATACGTCTAAACGTTGCTGCCGCGAAGGGAATAAGAGAGGCAATGAAATAAATAAAAAATGTTAACAGGGGTACCAGGGCAAATTCTGAGTGGTTTGGAAGGTAAACCAACAAAAAAGTTATCTTCAAAGCGATAATGATAAGCACATGTAGCAGTACAAAATACCAATACTCATTTTTAGTAGACCTTCCCTTGAAATCAAAGTACCTTCGAAAAGCCATCTTGTAATAATCTATCATAGAATAAATCGTTTTAAATCTTGGATATCTATCCAAAATTTTAGTTTAAGATGTAATTCCTCCAAAATAAAATAATTAGTCTTCAAACGGAGACATTTTAAATCTTAATTCATGTTGGATACAAGAAATCCTGACCAAAACTAACTTCTGATCAGGATTTACTTTTATTTCAAAACAAAGACTTATTACCCTTGCTTATTGTTCTGATTATGCTTTGGATTGTTGTTATCCCTCGGTATCAATACCTTTCTACTTAGTCTCATCTTGCCTGTTTTCTCATCAATTCCAATCAACTTCACTTTTACAGGATCGCCTTCAGAAAATACTTCACTTACATCATTGATCCGTGTATGAGAAATTTCAGAAACATGCAGCAATCCGCTCTTTCCATTAAATTTCACAAATACACCATATGGCATCACTGAATCCACTACGGCTTCGTACACATCTCCGACACTTGGACTAAAGGTGATCTTATCAATGGCTGCCTTGGCCGCATCAATTGCAGCTTTATCGCTACTTGAGATAGAAACCACTCCTTTTTCGTCTACCTCTTCTATATTGATTACCGTACCCGTTGTAGCCTGAAGTTCCTGAATAATTTTACCTCCAGGACCAATTACCGCACCAATAAAGCTCTTATCAATGATCATCTCTATCATACGCGGAGCATGTGGCTTGAGGTCATCTCTCACTTCAGGAATAGCTTTGCTCATTTCATTCAGGATATGCAGCCTACCCTCTTTTGCTTGTTCCAATGCCTTTTCCAAGGTAGAATACGGAAGACCATCTATTTTTATATCCATCTGACAACCGGTAATACCTTTTTCAGTACCTGTAACCTTGAAGTCCATATCTCCTAAAGCGTCTTCATCTCCAAGAATATCAGAAAGAATAGCAATATCATCACCTTCCGCAATCATTCCCATTGCGATTCCTGATACAGGGGCCTTAACCTTGATTCCCGCATCCATCAAGGCCATTGTACCTCCACAAACAGTAGCCATAGAAGAACTACCATTGGATTCCAGAATATCAGAAACGATTCGAATTGTATATGGATTTTCTTCTGGCAATACTTTTCTTAGCGATCTTCCCGCTAGATTTGCGTGACCTACTTCTCTCCTACCCGGTCCTCTCATTGGCTTTGTTTCACCCACTGAAAGCGCTGGAAAATTATAATGCAGAATAAAATTATCGTAGTAGCTACTCAACGCATTATCCACCATCAACGTATCTGTTTTACTCCCCAGGGTTAATGAACACAGCGCCTGTGTTTCACCTCTATTAAAAATTGCTGATCCATGCGCAGAAGGCAAGTAATCTACTTCACCCCAAATTGGACGTATTTCATCTGACTTCCGCCCGTCCAAACGCACTCCTTCTTCCAGCACCATGGTACGAATCACTTTCTTCTTCAGTTTATCGAAGTATGTATTCACGAAATCCTCGTTTTCTTCCATCCATTCTTCACCATGTTGCTCCAAAAGTGATTCCATCAAAGCTTCTCTGGCCTCTTTATATCCATTTTTGCGATCCTCTTTGTTGTGAGCCCCTTTTGCTACCGTGTAAATCGCATCTTTAGAAAAGTTGGTTACTATAGCCTCTACCTCTTCATTTTCAGGACTAGGCTCAAGTTCTCTTTTTATTAATGCTTTGTCACCAACTTTATTTGCGAGATCTAGTTGTGCTTCGATTTGCACTTTTATAGCTTCGTGACCTACTTTAATTGCTTCTACCAATTCGCTTTCCTGGCACTCATCTGCTTCACCTTCGACCATCATAACATTGTCCATGGTAGCCGCAATAATAATGTCCAAACTTGCTTCCGGAAGCTCTTGTCGCTCTGGATTTACTTTATATTCTCCATTGATCTTGGCAACTCTTACTTCTGATAATGGCTCCGCAAAAGGGATATTCGAAACGGCCAATGCCGAGGATGCCGCCAATGCCGCATACGCATCAGGCATATTTCGCTCGTCCCCAGAAATAAGATTAATAATAACTTGAGTATCATTCATATAACCATCTGGAAACAATGGTCTTAGGGCTCTATCCACCAAACGTGAAGTAAGAATCTCATAATCAGATAGTCTCGCTTCTCTACGGAAGAAATTGCCCGGTATTTTACCCGCGGCAGCAAATTTTTCTTGATAATCTACAGAAAGTGGAAAGAAGCTTTGTCCTTCTCTCATCTCGTAAGCTGATACAACAGAGCAGAAAATCATGGTGTTTTCTACTCGTACGACAACGGAACCATGCGCTTGAGTTGCCAATTTTCCGGTTTCAATTGTAACTTCTTTACCATCAGGTAAGTTAAACGAAGTTGTTGTAGGAATTTGATTTCCCATAAGAATTTCACATATTTAAGGATTAGTAAATGTACAATAGCCGGACATTTATCTATGTTGAAGAGTAAAATGGTCAAGATCGAGACTTCCAGGTATATCTACTGTTTTTGTAGTAAGCCTTACTTTTATGTTACTAGACAATAACAACCTTTTCAACAGTTAAGAAATGTTTTTCAGAGCGTTTTTAGCTTTCTCTACGCTCGTACAGCTTTATTTGTTC
>JBCCVV010000176.1:0-14234 GCA_039194925.1 Bacteroidota bacterium | reverse complement strand
CAAGGAGATCAACAGATACATGAGTAAAAATACTAAAGCAGTAATCTCAAAAGACCAGACGGGTACATTGCATATCCTTACCCAATATGATATTTTACAGGCTCTATAACTATTGATTCCCAAAAGTTATTCGCCAGAGAACCATAGGTAATATTGGAAAACTTCTTTGCGATTGGAGACCTTCACCTATCAATTCGTATTGAAGTATTACATTTCTTTGATTGTATACGTTTTGAACTCCAAGGGATAAGTTATTTTGAATAGATGACCACTTCCAATGGGTAGAGAGCATAATTGAAAGTTTATGGGCTTCTGGAAGTCGAAGGGCATTTTCAGCGCTCAATGCCGCATCATCTGAAATTCCACTCAAATCCAACGGAGTATATTCACTCTCCGACTCATACAAGGTAAATGGTTTGCCCGTTGAATAAAACCAATCAATTACCAATCTGAATTTTGAACTCAGACGTATATTGCTTCCTAGCGAAAATGTATGAGGGATGGAGTAATCAAAAGGAAATGCTCTTCCATCATTAATTCCATCAAATTGATAGTCCATTTTGCCATAAGAATATACCGCCCTCAATGAAAGCTGATCATGCATAGTATAGGAATAGTCCAATTCGATTCCATACCCTTCTGCTTCTCCCAATTCGATATCTTGCTCCCAGAAATTCGATATAATATCTCCTAGCCCCGGAAGCTCCGCATCAAATGGGCATCGAAGCAAACCTATCTGATTTTTGTAATAAGCAGCCATCCGAAGCGAGTGATTCTTGACTTCGAACTCCGAAAACAATTCGATCTGATTAGAGCGTTGAAAAGTCACTAAATCCGTACTAGGTACCCAAATATCATTCGGGTACCCATTGTCTGCCGTGGTCAGAAGGTGTTCGGTCTGGAAAAAGCTTCCTATTGATCCGCCTACATAAATATTAGCATTTATCTTATTCAATGTCTTAAAATATCCCGCCAAACCAAATATAGGGTCAATGACAAAATCTTCATCCCTAGTGCGGTGCACCGTTCCATACAATCCTCCTTCAACCATCCATTGATCAGAGACTTTCAATTTATCGGAAACATAGATACTCCCTTCTAAATTGCTATATCCAAGATATTGTGTAGCGTCCAGATTACTTCCATCAATCATTCTGAAATCGTTTTGTCCCGATAGTAATACCGTATCAACAAATTCACCGATCTGATACGATTTTGAACTTGCATGGAATCCATACTTGAAATGATGTCGCTCGGTAATCGTTTCGAAATCCGCTTTCAATTCGTAATTAGTCGTTTGTGAATTGAATGAGGCAAAGTGAGAGTAAGAAGGGAATTCTTCAAAAAACTCATCATAGCTGTCTACATCATATTTATTGCGATAATCGTACTGATATCCTGAAACTTGAAAATTTGCAATAGTCGAACTGCCCATAAGTCGATTCCACCTTAGTACCGCCAATCTATTTTTCCAACGATAAAAGATATCTTCATCAACAAATAATGGAGGCTCAAAATCCAAAAGATCCGCATTGTAGACATCAGTATAATTATCACGACCCTGATAGATAGATAAAAACAAACGGTTTTTATCATTTAGTTTTCCATGCAGTTTCATATTGAGGTCGTAAAAGTCATACCCGGATTCACCATCGACAGCAATTCCGTTAATACTTTTGTCGGTCACATGATTGATGTAGGGATCAATATGCGTTCTTCTTCCCGAAAACAATACTCCCAAGCGATCTTTGACCAAAGGTAACTCCACCGTTGCCTGACTCGCCAATGTCGAAAACTGAACAATGCCATTTGCAGAATTGAGATTAGGGTCTTTTGTCTTTACATCAACTACAGATGACAACCTTCCAAAATCCGCTCCACTCGCCCCATATTTATGCAATCGAATTTGATCTACAACAGTAGAATTGGCAATTGAAAACATACCAAATGCATGTGCGGAATTGTATAATTTCACTCCTTCAAATAAAATAAGATTCTGATCATTTTTACCTCCTCTTATATGTATACCGCCAATCCCGTCCGAACCAGAACTTACACCGGATTGACGTACTAATGTTTGAAACAAATCTGGCTCGCCTCCTAATGCCGTAATCGCCTGATTTTGAGTTAGTAATATATCACTTCCTTTATCCAACTCAATATATTTGCGATCGTCTTTGGATACGAGCTTATCTGTAATTAACACCTCAGTCAGGTTGTTATCTTGCTGTAAAAGGATATTAAGCGGGCCTTCCAATTCATCTGCTACCACTGTGAGCAGCTGAGTTTGATATCCAATGTAAGAAACCTCTAAATTCACTGTATCGGACCTTGTCAATATGGAATAATACCCAAAATCATTGGTCAATTCATACATCCCGCTGTGCTGGATTAAGAGTGTAGCCGATATCAATCGTTCTCCGGACTGCCTATCTTCCACATAACCATAAACTCTATTTTTACGAAAAAGAAAAATCTGCCCATCCTGAATTTCAAAATACAGGTTCGTATCATTCAATAAATGAGAAAGTCGATTTGGAATGGACTGATCCGTAGATAGAGGAAAAACTTCTTTATCCGGGATTTTAGTGGAGGTAAAAACTATGGAAAGCTTTTCTTCCCTGGCAAGCTCCAATAAGGCATTTTGTAATGGAATTGGCGAAGCACTTTGCGCAAAGGAAGAAATAGAAAATAAACCAAAAACAAGAATTACGAAATAAGAGAGGAAGCTAGTTACATTTCCCACCGTATAGTATCCAATTTTGTCCCTCTTGCCGTACATCCATCTCCAACTGTCGAGCCAGTTGATTTAGTATCTCGTTTATGTTATCAGCAGTCAAGATAGCACTTATGGAACAATTCAACAATTGCGTTTTCTCAACCGTGATAGTAGTATTGAAAATAACACCCAATTCTTCCAGTACATCGGCCAGCGTTTGATCTTTATAAGGATAAAAGCCATCTTTCCAACCCATCAAATTTTTATAGACCACGTCCTGAATTTGGCCATTTTCACCGGTTTTCCCCTTCTCCCCTGTTCGTAAAGTTACTGCATTATTGATAGGACCCATAGTAGAAAACAATACTTCACCTTCTTCCATTACGATATAAACAGCATTTTGAGATTCTTTCAGAAGGAACTTTGTCCCTACAACTACCGTCGTAGTATTTCCGACATGAATGGTAAAAGGTCTCTTGGCATCACTCTCAATATCAAAATAGGCCTCTCCCGACAACCTGGCCTCTCTAAACTCATTGTTCATTTCCACAATTTCCAATCGACTTCCTTCTCTTAATTCCACCATTGAATTATCGGATAAGCGAATTAATCCTTCTTCTGTATAGACTTCTGTCTGGCCTCTGATTAACCAAATCGCTCCAAGAGCCAAAATGAATAGCGCGGCAATAGCTGGAATAATTCTGGAAAGTCTGAAAACCTTGGTATCCGTAGATTTATTTCTGGTTATTTTTTCAAACAATACTTTGGTTTCATCTTCTGTCACGAGAGTTATTTCCTCACCCGAAGCATCCCAGGCATCTTCAATATCCAAGCGAAGATGGGCCAATTCCGTATCCTTGCCTGTCATCTCATTCAGTGCATTGAACTCCTCAGGGCTTAATTCTCCCTTCAGGTTTCGGTAAACCAATTCTATGTACGCATCGGTACTCATCTGCTAGTCTATTGCTTTATTGTGTTTCATATATACGATGTTGCCCCTATTAAAAGGTCAATTTTATCCATTACTAAAATACTAATTAATAATTCTTTGCGTCGGAGTTCGTTTCGTAAGGTCTTGAGTGCCTTCGTCATATGATTTTCAATTGTCTTTTTGGAAATACCAAGTTGTTCGGAAATTTCTCTTTGACTCAAACCCTCAACCCTACTCAATAGAAAAACCTCTCTACACTTTTCAGGAAGGCGCTCCACTATATCATCAATCACCTGTTTCAAATGATCCCGATCCAACATTTGGTCTGCTGAAGCTTTTGAATCTGCAAGTGCATAATCATGTTCCTCCACCAATGTGATTCTATTTTCTTTGCGAATAATAGCAAGACATTTATTCACCACCGCACCACGCAGAAATGATTTTACACCCGAAGTGATTTGAGTTTCCTTTTTGGAATTCCACAGATCCGCAAATACATCATGTATTACATCTTCTACCCGCTGTCTATCAGAGAGGTATCTCAATCCCACCACAGCCAGATAGTTATGATATGCATGGAGAAGCGTTTTTAAGGCTTCGTGATCTCCATTGAGCATTTTTTGGAATGTGAGTTTTTGCGAATTCAATTGATGAAAAATTACCTCTGCAAAGTAACAATAATAAAGCGCATTTGAATTATCAATCAAAAATCCACCTCCGCATCAACGCGCAAAACTGTTGTTGTACTACATCAAGATGTAGTCTTGAAGCATAGCATGGATAACTAATTTGCATTTACATTATTTAAACTTATAACCTCAAAACATCTTATTATGAAACATTATTTCAACCTATTTAAGAGAAAAAAGCTTAGACCTGCTAAAGTTTCTAGTCAAATGATTTGCAGTTTGTTGTGTTCAATTTTCATTTTCTCATCTTTTCACTCTGCTTCTGGACAAAGCATAAGTGCCGCTATTAATTGGACCAAAAATATACCTAAAAATGGCACAACCTATTTTTTCCATCAGAATGAATACGTTCGATATGATACGGATGCATTCTGGCCCAGCACAGCGCCAAAAAGCACCCAATCAGGATGGAATCTTCCAGCATCGTGGGGAGGCAAGGTAGATGCTGCATTAAATTGGAAGGATAATATTACCTACCTTTTCAGTGGTTCCGAATATGTGCGATACGACATAGGCAAAAACCGTCCCAGTACGCCTCCAAAGGATACTGAAACAGGGTGGAATCTTCCTCATTCATGGCATGGCAAAGTTGATGCTGCGGTCAACTGGGGAAAAGGAGTAACCTACTTATTTAGTGGTAAGGAATACGTAAGATATCTTGTAGGAGCAAACAAACCTGATACAGAACCTAAAGACATTGAAAGTGGGTGGAATATTCCATCTTCGTGGGGAGGAAAAATAGATGCTGCAGTTAATTGGGGAAATGGGGTGACGTATCTATTTAGAGAAAAATCCTACGTGCGATACAGAATAGGCTCCAACCAACCCGATATGCTCCCTGCTAACACTCGACTCGGATGGAATTTCACAGGATTTATTTCACTGAATGATGCAGATGTTCACTTCTATGACATACATGGATCTTCGGCTAGAGAGCTCAGAGACCAGATGAATACAAACGGACCTGTATTCGATGGAAATCGATTTGATGCGGTAGCACGTTGGAATTTCAGTTGGGATTGGCCCGGAAAAGGTAATCCCAATGAATGCCAACTTGATCAGGCTTCAATTACACTAAATTCTTCTGTGACATTTCCTAGATGGATTCCTGATAGAAACGCTTCTAAAACACTTGTGAGAGAATGGTCCTCATATCTGCAAAGTCTTATCTTACATGAAGCAGGACATGTGGATCATGCCAGATTAAATAAAAGGAATGTGGTCAATGCTATCAGAAATGCAACATGCGAAACAGCCGAAAATGAAATTCAAGTGGAATTGAATAAAATCCGTACACTTGACATTGAGTATGATAGGCGAACAAGACATGGAGCTACGCAAGGAGCGGTTTTCCCAAAAAACAATTAACACCATTAACATATTCAAACCAGTAAAATAAAGCCGACCACCCTTTCGTGTGGCCGGCTTTTTCACTACCCCATAGTATCAAAATGACCGCTAACTCTTTTATCTAGATCCCAACCGGTCAGCTTTCCGAGCCAAATTCGAACTCTTCTCACCTTTTTTCATTTGCACCCCATTTATACTATTCGTTTCTACACAGAGATATATCCCCTCATATTCGCCAAAGTTTCCATCAGAACTATATACCAGACCATCTCCATTTTCCAAATACCAACTGCCGTCTCCATAATCGCAGCAAATGCCATCTCCATATGAGTCGGTTATTTCGATGTAGTAACATCCATCTTCTAAGCAGAAATCTGTCTGTAACGTTTCCTCACTATCTTCTATATCATACGGTCCACCCGCTTCTACCAATTCACCCGTTGCGGTATTTATAATTGTGAATTCTGTTTCTTCAGGATAAAAGTCAAGCGTAATCGACAAGGTAAACTCCATTCCATCGCAATCTGAACCATTATTATCACAGGCGTCTCCAATGCCGTCTCCATCTGAATCTATTTGTCCAGGATTTGGGATTGTAGGACAATTATCTTCCGCATCGTCAATTCCATCACCATCTGTATCGTTATTATTGGTATCGTCACAAGCATCCCCTATGCCGTCACCATCAGAGTCGGTTTGATCAGGATTTGAGACATTAGGACAATTGTCTTGAGCATTATTTATTCCATCGCCATCTGAATCGTTATTATTGGTAGAATCACAGGCATCCCCTATGCCGTCACCGTCTGCATCCGCTTGATCGGGATTGGATACATTCGGGCAATTATCGTCATCATTATTTACTCCATCGCCATCCGTATCATTGTCATTTGTAGAATCACAGGCATCCCCTATCCCATCACCGTCTGAATCCGCTTGATCGGGATTGGATACATTCGGGCAATTATCGTCATCATTATTTATTCCATCGCCATCCGTATCATTGTCATTTGTAGAATCACAGGCATCCCCTATTCCATCACCATCTGCATCCGCTTGATCGGGATTGGATACATTCGGGCAATTATCGTCATCATTATTTATTCCATCGCCGTCGGTATCATTATTACCGCCATCATTTCCCAAACAAGTCGAAGTTCCCTTGCTAATTACGGCTTGTAAATTAGCGCTTACATAATTATTCATAGTCGTTGCCTGCCCTCCCGAAAACATATACATGCAGGCATCATTGGTATAGTCCATGTAGCTCATATACAAATCAACCGAATTGCAAGAACTGGTACCTGCACTTGGGCATCCGTAATTGGGATCACTTTGGTTTGGAGTATCCGCTATATTGTCATCCGAGTTGCATCCCCCTTCTCCCCAGACATGATCCAATAAAAGGTAATGTCCCAATTCATGTGTCAATGTACGCCCCAAGTCGTATGGAGCTTCTGGATTCACCTGTCCGCAACCAGCACCACTTCCAAATGCATTGGCATCGATCACCACACCATCACCATTTCCAATTCCACCTAAGGGAGAATATCCAAGAAATCCAAGATTGGGCCGTACAAAAATATTGATATATCCAGACCATGTCGGCACATTATCTCCGCTGGTGGTATTGAATGTTACCGCAGGTTCTCCATCAGGTATTCCCGACTGACCAGGATGATTCTGAGTGGCCAAACAAAACTGAACACATGAGTTTGTAGGATCTACCCCGGGATAATTTCCTGACACGCTCTCCCAAAGAGAAACATCTGAATTCGTTGCAGAATAATCTGCATTCAGGATATCAATTTGCGTCTGTGCCAGTGCTTTTAAACAAGTCTGATCGGGATTATTCACGTTTTGAAAATGAACCGCTATTGGTAAAATAATAGGATCGTTGCAATCAATATTTGACCTCGTTTTTGCCATTTGAGATGTTTTCTCCACTCTTTTTTCAAAGTTGGCTCGATAAAATGGATCCTGAAGAAGTGTATGTTGATGCTCATTTGTGTTACAGGCCCGCTCGCTGTAATCCAACTGACTTTCATTTGCCTCTGTTACTTCTGAATTAGATTCCAACCCCTGATCGTTGCTGCATGATGTCAAAAACAAAACGGTCAATAGACAGCAGCTATACAAGAACTTATTCATAATGTTATCTTTTTTGATATTTTGAAAATGGATTAATGAAAATGATCGTGAATCATTCAAAAAAGAGTTTCCTGAAAACCCTATTCCCCCTAGTCAATCCCAAAAAAATCTATAAATATTTCTATTCTTATCTTCAACCAACTGGC
The DNA here is from genome assembly GCA_039194925.1 of Bacteroidota bacterium. Taxonomy (GTDB): domain Bacteria; phylum Bacteroidota; class Bacteroidia; order Chitinophagales; family Saprospiraceae; genus CAJXUU01. Next base: position 6,248 of record JBCCVV010000176.1, on the reverse strand, counting down.
CCAAAAGTGCAATTTCCTATCATATACTTCTGATTTTCAGTCACTTAAAAAAATACCAAAACCTTATTTACCTCATTTCAAATCTTAACTCTTTTATTTTAGACTAATAAAAAACCCACGCTAACTTAATAGCATGGGCGACGTAATCGGTCATTATGCTGGGGGTGTTTTTGAGTGATTATGGTCTTACATGAAGTACCTTCTGGTTATACACTTCGTTTCTATGAAACAATTGTACAATGTACATTCCATCAGCAATTTCATTTACTGGTTCCCATACAACACTGTTTGATCCAACCGCATATCCGTTGATTTTTGTAATCTTTTCAATTAATTCTCCTTGTGCATTTAAAATATGAATCACTACTTCGTCATTGGCAATAATATCTTCTATTGTGAATTCGATGGTCAGACGCTCAACAAATGGATTGGGGTAAGCTTTAAGTTTTATCTGCTCTTCCTCAGGTTCTTCGACAGTTAATATTACAATATCTCCTCCATTGTCGTTATTATTGGCACTTATAGATTCCAATCCTGGCTCCAGGCATAAGAATACAGTATGCAACGACAATAAACGTTCACTGATACTGGTCGAAATCACATCGCGTTTGTCTTCGAAATCTCCCGAATGTTGAATCGACTTTATAAATTCTGCATTCCAGATCGTAGTTATCATTTCATCTAGCAAAAAGGCTGAATTAACTTCCAATTTCTGTATATCCGTAATGAGTTCTTCCCCCACTTTGGCGTTGAATTTCAGATCAAAAAGACCTTCTCCAATATACTTTCCGGTAGAAATTATGGGCTGTCTATTGCTAATCTGAAGTTCACTTTTCAAGTTGTCATAATCTGCATAGATAAACCCATCCTCCACCGACAATTGAAAATTATATTGATCGGTTTGAATGGTGGCATCGTTATAAAGTTGAACTAAACTTGTATATATTTCGTCTCCTTCCAATTTTGAATAATAGCGACCACCAGAAAATGCAGCAAGCTCTTCATAGATATAATCGTTTCCTTCATATTGTATTCCATCGATTAAAGTGGTAATCTTAACTCGGGTATAATCCACTATAGAAATCTTCACTTCAACCTGCATTTCATTGTAAAATGACTTGATCGAATTTATAAAGGATTTAGCTTTTTGTTCTTCAACATATTCATTGTTTGGACTCAAGAGTGTAATCTCCGCATCAAGACCTAATTCTTCGACCTTATTCAGTGCTTCGGGCAGTAATGTAGATAATCGACTTTCTACATCCTCGGAATTCAATACGATATTATTCAGTGCATTTTCTATATTATCCACGGTCGCCTGCACCCAATCCTCCGAACTGAACCGAGTGATAAAATCAGAGTTACAAATTATAAAGTAATCTTCATCGCCCATTTCGAGTAATGATTGATGCAACTTTCCTTTTACCTCATCAAATGACTCAATGCTGGTGAAGGAATCATAGTCAAAAATGATCATTCGATTTTCTCGAGTTTGCTCTACATTAATCTCAGGAAAATAAACCAATTGGTAATACGACTCTTCTCCCGTATCATAGGTACTCAAAAAGTAATCTGACTCCGGTTGATCCAATAAAAAGGGAAGCTGTATCGCATTGAGTTCATTTCGCTCAAACACATAATTATTGGTGTAGGTTTTAAAATCCACTCCTTCTTCCAGCAACATCCAAGAATCCGAACTCAAACCAGTATTGGAATAACTAACATTATCGTAGATTTTTATGCGAATGTTCTCAGGCACTGAATGGGAATGATTGAGCAGGTTTAACGGCAGGTTGACAAAAGCATTTTTTCCAACGTAATCTAATGGTTCAAGATAAGAAATTCGTACTCTGCGTGTACTGTCCCACTTCATAGGGTAAATCTTCAGATTGTAATCGGTGGAAGAAAGCTGCGTAAGAATGGAGGGGTCTTGTTGCCGATCAACGATAGACTCATAGATCTGTGTTCCTTCGCCTTGCTCATATACTTCACCAACGGAAATATATTCATTAATCCAAAGCCAAGAATCGTTGACTACAGCTCCCTCGTTGAGTTGAAAATCAAATACAAACTCCAATTGTTCAACCCCATGAAAATAATGATCATTCCCATCCAACTTGACATCAAAAGCAATGGCGGTTTCAGCGTAAGCACCAATGGTCCGAACTTCGAATTCTATATTTTCCAATGCCGCCGGGGCTTCCCCCCACCAACTTTGTGGATCATTGATGTGCATTTGGGAAAAAAGTGGAACTAAAAAAAATAATAATAACACAGATAGTAGAGATCTTTTCATCATACTTGGTTTATAGAAGTGGAATCGTAGCCCTATTTGGAGCTGATTGTAACTGGTGGATAGTCAAGAAATCTTTTTCGAAATACGCAGAAAATCATAGCCACTTAAGCTTATGGCTCAAGGATAGACTTTATACACAAAACGAGATACAGCATTTGGCAATCACTAAGTTATAAGCAGATCTTAAAATACGTTCACATACCACTTCTTGGGTTAATGAATACTCCAAGTTATGAATTCGCTGCGTACTACCTTGTGTTTTCAGCGACAATTAGAACTTCCATAACATGTTCTTGCCGACAGATAAAAGCAATAATGACCATTTGAGGGAATTCTTATTCAACTCAGCCCTTCTCTGATGCCTCTTTCTATTCCATTCGAATCTCCCTTTGTACGCTTTTAATCGCCAATCTTAAACCTCATTCGGACATTTTTTTACCACATTGAATTCCAATCAACCAAATCATACCCTTTGGAAGCAAGGGAAGTTCATCCGAAACAATTATCCGAAAATTAATCGTGGAAAAAAGGTTTTCAAAATAAATCATCGCTCCGCTTAAACTTCTTCCTAGGTCCCAGCAGATGAGCACAAAATACACCTCTTTTTACACCGCCAGCAACAGATTATTCTGTGCCAGTTACTCAACGTTCTGCACAGAAATTGCTTATCATCCTATTCAAGGCCAATTATGAATTAAAAGTAGTCATCTAACTCCAAAGGTATAAATTGGATTAATTCCCGGATATCGAAAAAATCCTCCGTTTCCTGCATTACCTTTTTAGTACAATTGGAATTAATAGACAGATTCGGTAAACATCCTGAGGTGTTATAAAACATAGATAGATTATTATTCTTTCTGGATATTCCCTTCAAACGTGAAGGTCCATATATCTGTAGTCATTTTGAATCATTATGACCGGCAATTGGCATATTGAGACTTAAGACTATCATACTTAGTAAATAATCTATGTATGTAGGGCTATGCACCGAATCAAGTGTAGCCCTATTTTTATGCTAGGTATATCAACTATTTTGTTTTGATTTCCTGCGAAGATAAACTACACCAAAAACAAGAAAACCAAGTGAAAGTAATAAAGGCAGACCAAATCCCGAAAACAATCCCCCGCTTAACTCTAACGCCTTCATGTCACCAAACGGAACAAATGCAGCCCAGTAATAAGGATGTAATTTTGTTTTCGTGGCTGAATTTAAATAGGTAATCTTGGCTTGACGAAGGGCTTCATCCTTATTCAGTCCATTTTTTATTCCTTCGTAAAACAATTGCATCAATTCGGATGTAGCACAATCATCCACCGACCACATGCTCATTAACGTACTGGAACATCCGGCATTAATAAATCCTCTCGCCAAATTCATTACACCCTCCCCTTTTAAAAGTTCTCCACTTCCGGTATTACAAGCACTTAAGACAGCCAATTCTGTATTCAACTCCAAATTGTACAAGTTCACATCGGAAAGAAAATCATCCTGCAAGAAGATTCGGTTTAGTTTAGAATCATTTTGGTTTACAAAAGCATGGGTAGCCAAATGAACAATTTTGTACGAATTGACTTCATTCAAAAAATTTTCTTTCGTGGCAGAATCACTTAATCTTCCTACCCCCTCCATCATTGAATTTATTGCATTGACTTCATCCATATTGCATTTTAGTACGGACAATTCATAAACCGTTGCTCTGGCATCATCTACAAAAGGCGCTGAAAATGTTGGTGCATAGCCGATAAAATTTGATTCGAAATCTGATTCTTCTTTAGACATTACTTTCTTTAAAAGTGTAGCCGAATAATTATAATTCACCGTATAATCTTCAAAAAGGTACGATTGAGCATCTAATGCATAACTCGCTTTTCCCAGAGGTATATCCTTTAGCAATACTTCAAATGGAATGTAATTGATCTGATCATCGGGAATGACAATAAGCTTGGAAACAGATGTTGGCAACTTATCCATAGCCTCTTTCACATAGGCATTATAGACTGAAACTGAGGATTCGACAAATTCCTGATATTCACTTTCAGATGAATTGCTTCCTGGCCTCTCTCGCAACACGTTTCTTAACGCATTAATTTGGTTCATTTCAGAAGCCTTTATGACCAATTCATCCATGAAGAATGCCTCCTTTGTTATTAGAAAAACAAAAATCTTCCGTTCTCCAACAAAATACTCAATGACGGCGGTAGAATTATCCAACAACTTCTCCTGAATCTCAGTAGGATCAATGGCTTCATTGTTATATTTCAACTGAAAGTATCTGGGATAAGAACTCTCAAGAAATGATGTAAATTGACTTAACTCTTGTCTTAAATTGAATATATCTTCATCATTATCACTTTCTCTGCCTTCTCTTAATGCCCGATCCTCCAATGCTGCAAGGTAGATTCGCATATCGTGTTCTTTAGCCCTTAAGGTGTCTGGAAGTCCCGCATACCCTAGGGCCTCCTGTTCATTTAGATTTTCGAGCAACAATTGGGCCTTATTACTTTCTGCCAGTCGAAAAGCGGTAGCAATAAAATCTTCTTTACCGGTACGTTTCGAAAGTTCATAGGCTACATCGATTGCTTCCTCATATACCGAAATCGCTGTTTCCGATAAATCATTTCTGGAATCCGTCGATCGTATCCCCTGACGAACGTCCCTAATCACATCACAAGCGATCAGGTAGGTACGGTAAGAAGAGTTCAAATACGAATTATCTTCAGTTTCTTTATGTTTTCTATTGAGAATTCTGCCTTTCTCTTGCAGCAATATGAGTGCATCCGGTTTATCAAATAACTGATCCGATTTGGGACTTTCCAGATGATCTTTACCTTTCCATGTAGGAGACAGAATTTGAAGCCCTTGCTGAACAACTATCAAAGCCTCATCGTCTTTACCGTTTTCTATCAACGTTTTTGCAAATTCAATCTGACGTCTTGCTTTAGATGGAATCGAATTTCGGGCGCCGGTTTCCTCTGCCAATCGAATCGCTTCCTGAATTGATGCTATTGACAATTCGTAATTTTTAGTCGCCCTGTAATACTTTGTTCTAAATTCATTCCATATTACCTTTTCGCTGTTGGATAGAGGTATTTCCTCTATAGATTCCAAATAGTACTTAGCCTTCTGAAAATCCTCTTTTTTCAGCCAGGTTTCCACAAAAAGAGTGTATGTGTGTACCTTTTGATTTTTGTACCTCCCTTTAAAATCAATATTATCGAATAATTTTTCTGCTTTTTCCAGATACACCAACGCAGAATCCAATTCGCCTCGAAAATTATAGGTGCGGGCAATATTGTTGTATCTTTCTCCCAGATCCAACTCTGTTTTCATATCTCGAGACAATACCTTAAGCGATTTTTTAAAACTGCTCAAAGCATTATCCGAATCTCTTAATCTATTGTACGCATTTCCTAAATTTTGATAGGTAATGGCAATATCAGATTTACTAAGATTAAGTTTTTCCTTTAGAGGGATCACTTCTTTTATGACCTCTAATGCACTCTTATAATCTCCAAGAATATAATAATATGAATTGACCTGTTCTTTTGCCCGTATCCATTGCTTATCCTCTTTTTCTAAATATTGGTTGGCAAGTTCAACGTTTTTAAAAACAGCATTTTTTAATAAAGCAAGGCTGTCCATCCTATGATAAAACCAAGCTTTATCATTTCTAGCCTTAACGTATTTTGCGTATGCTTCTCCCTTAAAAAAGTATTCTTCTTTAAGAGCACATGCCTCCAAAGCGGATTTAAAATCTCTTTTATTGAGATGAGCATACATTAAGGAATCTTGTTTCAGACCAAGTTGAATCATCTTCTCCTTTTCATTCGTTTGTGCCGCACTCCTTTGAGTAAGCACCATAGACAACCCAACAATCATATACCAGCAGAATATTTTCATGCTTGAGTGTTTTAAAAGTAAATAAAGGTATAGCACTGAGAATGTCGATAT
>JBCCVV010000175.1:0-14510 GCA_039194925.1 Bacteroidota bacterium | reverse complement strand
TTCATTAATTATTTATTTTTAAACTAATCCAAATGAAAAAATACATTCTTTTATTAATCTTCAGCGGAGCATTGCTAAGCTGCCAAAATGAAAAAACTGCAGAAGTGATTTTTGAAAAAATTGATGTGAACTATCCGGAAACGGAAATGGAAGAAGTGGTTGATAACTATCATGGTACAGAAATTAAAGACCCCTTTCGATGGTTGGAGGATGACAACAGCGAAGAAACGATGGATTGGGTCAATCGTCAAAATGAAGTAACGAAATCTTATCTCGACAACATTCCTTATCGTAAGGATATTCAAAAACGATTGTCAGAACTCTGGGATTACGAAAAATATTCTTCTCCGTTCAAAGAGGGAGATACCTATTATTATTTTAAAAATGATGGGCTTCAAAATCAATCTGTATTGTACGGTTCTAAAGATATAAAAGCAGAGGGAGAAGTGATCCTGGATCCTAATAAATTATCAGAAGATGGAACCTCTTCGTTAGGGGGCATGTCATTTGATAAATCAGGAAGATATTTGGCGTATTTGGTTTCTGAGGGTGGTTCGGATTGGCGTACAGGATATATAAAAGATTTGGAGACGGGTGAGATGATGGATGATAAAATAGAATGGGTGAAGTTTTCTGGATTTTCATGGAAAGATGACGGATTCTATTACAGCCGATTTCCAGAACCAAAAGAAGGAGATGAACTGTCAGGAAGTAATTCGAATCATGCATTGTATTATCACAAGTTGGGCGAAGATCAATCTCAGGATAAGTTGATTTACACAGATAAAGAACATCCAATGCGGAATGTTTATGCGGGCACGTCGGAGGATGAGCGTTTTTTGATAATGAGCATTACTGAATCAACCAGTGGTAATGAATTGGCGTTTATGGATTTGGAAAAAGGGGATGGAAATATTGTGAAATTGGTGAACGGTTTTGATGCGGATTATTCTTTTATTGATAACGATGGAGATAATCTTTTATTTGTGACAAACGATGATGCACCCAAACAAAAAGCCATTTCCATAAATGTTAATGAAACGGATGAATCCAAGTGGAAAACAGTTATCCCGGAATCTGAAGATCCGCTAAGAGGTATATCGATTGTTGGGAATAAAATGTTTGCTTCTTACATGCACAATGCAAGTTCTCAGGTAAAAGTATTTGACCTTAAAGGAAAATACTTACAAGACTTGAAATTGCCGGGCATTGGTTCTGGAGGGGGAGTAGGTGGAAAGAAAGAAGACAACTTTGGATTTTATTCATTTACCTCTTTCACGCGTCCGTCTACAATTTATCGTTTGAATACAGAGACCATGGAGTCGGAAATTTTCCGTGAACCAAGCGTTGATTTTGATTCGGATGCATACGTGACGAAACAGGAGTGGTTTACCAGCAAGGATGGCACCAAAGTTCCGATGTTTATCACAATGAGAAAAGGATTGGAGCTAGACGGCAAACGTCCAACCCTGTTGTATGGATACGGAGGATTTGATATTTCAATCACACCTTCATTTTCATTGACTCGATTGCCCCTTCTTGAAAACGATGGCGTATATGTGGTAGCAAATATTCGTGGTGGCGGAGAATTTGGAAAAGAGTGGCACAAAGCGGGAACGAAAGGAAACAAGCAGAATGTGTTCGATGATTTTATTGCTGCTGCGGAATATTTGATCGAAAATAAATATACTTCTTCGGATAAGTTGGCGATCGAAGGTGGTTCGAATGGAGGTCTTTTGGTAGGGGCTTGTATGACACAGAGACCTGAACTTTATGCTGTCGCATTTCCTAGAGTGGGGGTTTTGGATATGTTGCGCTATCATGAATTTACCATTGGGCATTTCTGGGCGACGGATTATGGAAGAGCAGATAATGCTGAGGATTTTGAATACCTGATTAAATATTCTCCGTTGCACAATGTAAAGGAAGCGGCTTATCCCGCAACGATGGTGATGACGGCTGATCATGACGATAGAGTAGTACCTGCGCATTCGTTTAAATTTGGTGCGGAATTGCAACGCAAGCACAATGGGGAGTCGCCAGTACTTGTAAGAATAGAAAAATCGGCTGGTCATGGTGCGGGTAAACCTACTAGTAAAATCATCGAAGAGGCTTCGGATGCGATTGGGTTTATGTTGTATAATATGAACGAACCGTACAATACGAAAGTAAGGGGATAGACAAGAGAGATGACTAATAAAGAATAAAAGCCGTAGTGATGAGCTGCGGCTTTTTCATCTTGCCCAAACTATACTACCTATTCTTGTCAAAAGATCTGCCTCCTTCAATCTTAAAAAGAATAGGGGAAGTTGCCCGATGAGTTTCTACGATAGCCGGATAGAATAATCAGAAGTTTTTATGATTTATTCTTCATTCTCTTGTTGAATTGCTACTTGAGCCTTTGGTATCCAAGATTCTATTAGAGGGGTAGATCTTTGTGAAAATTGATAAGAATTGGCTATATTGTTTACGTTAAGAATTGATCCGATCTGATTTTTGACCTTAACGTTTATGAACTGATATTCCTGGATGTTAACTTCTATGAAGTCTGGTTCTTTGTGATGATCGGAATTGAATAAAAACTCCAAAACTCCAAACCATAGTTGGCATGGGAAAAATAGCCTATAACAAGAACACTGATTTTCACAAAACACTTAAAAACAGGGTAGATGCTTACTTCAGCGAAAATGACTTGTCTAGAAAGGCAAATGCATTCTTCTATGGAAAGGTAGTCGTTATATTGGGTAGTCTTGCTGCACTTTATGCCGGCATTTATCTTATTCATATAGAAAGTATACTTTGGTATTTCAATTGGTTTGCATTTGGTTTGGTAACCCTTATAATGTTATTGAACATAATGCATGATGCTTTACATGGCAACATCTCTTACAAAAATAGAGTCAACAGGTCGTATGGGATTATCTTCAAATTGTTGGGTTTGAATGACACCATTTGGATTAATTTACACAATTATCAACATCATCATTACTCCAATGTCGAAGGGGCAGATCCAGATCTCCTTGATAACGGATTTTTGAGATTGTCGCCCTACCAAAAACAGTACTTCTTGCATAGATATCAGCACATTTATGCCAGCATTTTATACAGTTTGTCAACCATTTACTGGGTTTTTAGCAAGGATTTCAAAGATATTAGGAACATTAAAAGTATGCATAATTGGCGTACTATTCTTGATTTCATTTTTTTCAAGATTACTTATCTTATCTTGTTTCTGGTGCTTCCACTATACTATTGGGAGATGAATTACACCGCGATTTTACTGGGCTTTTTAGTAATGCATCTCACTTTTGGTTTGATTTCAAGCTATTTCTTTTTGTCTTCTCACATTGTGGATGAGGTGGATTTTTATGAGGCGAATGGACAACAGGTAAACCAGTCCTGGGCGGAGCATCAATTATTGACTACGATTACTTTTGGACGGCATAGATGGATTCATAGGTTGTTGAGTGGTGGGCTGAATTATCAGGTCGAACACCACTTATTTCCCAATATTTGTCATGTTCATTATCCAGCCATAACAGATATTATAAAGGATACGGCCCTAGAATTTAATCTTGTTTATCACGAGCATCCCACATTCAGATCGGCGGTTATTTCCCATTTGAAAGCACTTAAAAAGATAGGGAGAATGGAAAGACCTGATAGAGTATCAGCAATGAGTTATAAGAGTATTGCTGACTAAATGAAAAACAAGGATGGAAGATAGCTTTGAGTTTATGAAGAGAAAACGTCCATTTTTAATTCAGTTTTTCAAAATCACAATTTGACTGCCAAGCGAAAAATATTGATCACAGGAGCTACTGGATTTATAGGAAGGTATTTGGTGCAGGAAGCATATGATAATGAGTTTGAAATTTATATAAGTATTCGAGAATCTAGCAATTATTCTCACTTAGAACACTTAGGTGTAAAACCCATTCTGATAGATTTCTCTACGTTGGAATCTACATTGGAAAGCTTTATGCGTGCGAATTGTGCGGCTTTTGATTTGGTTATTCATAATGCGGGAGTTACCAATGTATTTAGCGAAAGTGATTTTAAAAAATTTAATGTCGATTTGACTGAATACTTGTGTAAGGCTCTGCAAGAACTTAATCTGCTCAATGGGCAATTCGTCTATATTAGCAGTATTATGGCTTCTGGTCCCGGTGATTCCGTTTCTTTAGCACAAATTACGGAAGACCAACCTTCTCGGCCTATATCCGCATATGGCCGAAGTAAATTATTAGCGGAACAGCGTATTGAAAAAAGTGGATTGACTTATCTTATTTTGAGGCCTACAGCTGTTTATGGACGCGGAACTGAAGACTTCAAGGATTTGGTAAATGGAATACGATTAGGCGTATCTGTTTATTTTAATACAACTACCCAACTGGTTTCTTTTATCCATGCCCATGATCTGGCCCAAATATGCTTCGAATGCGTGGACAAGGGGTTGCATAACGACATTTTTTTAATAAGTGACGGAAATCGATACTCCATTGCTGAGTTTAATAAAATTGTTAAAAAATCTTGCAATGCCAAGGTCTATTTAAACATAAGAGTGCCGCATGCACTGGTACGTCTGTCAGGCTATGTTCAAAACAAACTGCGCATAACGTCACCTATGAATTCTGTAGATCGAGCGAATGAACTTCTGGCTCTGAATTGGCACTGTCGGAGTACTAAACTTTTTCAAGCCATTGATTACGCAATTCAACATGATTTGGCAGAAATAATACATCATGATTAGAGATATGATTTAAAAATATAATGGTAACCACACAACCATAAGATTGATCATATCATCGTGATGTATTTTGTCATCATTTTTGACCAAAAATGCCGCCAAAATTATTTTTCATCTAACTTCTAGCCCAAGATTGCAATCCTAGGCTAGAAATACTAAAGCTCGACAGGCTTTTTTTGAACTACTATTCTGGTTGTGTAGTTACCTATACGTTTTTAAATCACTTCAGATTTTAGTACAATCCCAATCCTTAAGATTGTTCCAAACTACAAAATAGACCATACTAGTTTTCAGCGTAAGATAGCTCGACTTGTTTAACAGCTTCTTCCACGATATCCAACGTCTGTTTTATTTGTTCTTCCGTATGCAGTGTATTTATAAAAAATCTGAACCTCGCTGTATTTTCAGGCACTGCTGGTGGTGCTATTGGCATAACATTAATGCCTTTTCCTTGTATTATCCTGGCTATGTCAAAACACTTTTGAGTATCTCCGATGATAATGGGTACAACTGCTGAATGTGCGGATAAACCGATATCAAATCCTTTTTTCCGTCCCATTTTTCTGAAGAAATCTGCATTTTGGATCAGTCTTGTGACACGCTCAGGTTCTTTGGTCATAATGGTGAGAGCCTCGATTGCAGCGGCAGTATTGGCAGGAGTCATGCCTACGCTGTAGATAAAACCAGAAGCTGTATATTTTAGATAATCGATGATCTCTTTACTGCCTCCAATATAACCTCCACAGCTGGCTAATGATTTACTTAGCGTTCCCATCCAAATATCGACATCCGATATCTTGATGTCAAAATGTTCTGAAATTCCTTTGCCACTAGCACCAATTACACCCAAAGAATGTGCCTCATCAATCATAAGGTAGCAGTGGTGCTTCTTTTTCAATTCAATTAATGTTGGAAGATCAATAATATCACCATCCATGCTAAATACACCTTCTGTTATAATGATGGTTTGCTGATATTTTTTTCGTTGTTTCGTTAAGATTTCTTCCAGACTCTTCAGGTCATTGTGTGGATAGGGCATACGGGTGGCACCTGCCATTTTTGCCCCTTCGAGAATGCTGCTATGAATGTACGAATCGTACAAAATCAGGTCTTTGGGACCAAATAAATGCCCTATGGTAGTGACATTGGTGGCATGGCCTGTGGTGAACACGACACATTCATCAAATCCGATCGTTTTACAAAGTAATTTTTCAAGCTTTGAGTGCAACTGAATTTCTCCTGATATAATCCGGCTGGCAGAAACGGAAGTACCATACTTTTCAATGGCGTTTTGAGCGTATTTTAGTACGCTGGGGTGCCCGGCCAGTCCAAGATAATTATATCCAGAGTAGTTTATAAATTCCTGATTTGCAATATGTACTGTGTCCTTGCTTACACCTTCAATCGACTTGAAATACGGAGATCCGACCTCGCTTTGATGTAAAGTGTTCAACTGATCCTGCAGGTGAGTTGATCGTTGGTTAAGTTCAAATTTATAGTGAATAGGATCGACCTCAGGAAGTTCATCGCTTACCCGTTCGTCATTAGTAGTGGAATGCACAGTACTTCGACTTTGTTGGTTTATTCCAGTTTCATCGCATAAATGTTGGGTCAATTCTTCTATAGTCGGAAAGTTCCATACGATGGAAGTGTCCAGATCAGTTTGGAGCCAGGTTTCCAGTGCCAACACAAAATCTACGGATATCAACGAATCCATGCCCATGTCAAAAAATGTACTCTCTTTGTTCTCCACAATACTCTTTGGTAAATTAAGGCGATTGGTTACCCAGTCTTTTATCCATTGCGAAACGACTTCAAATTGTTCATTTTTATTTAAGTCAGACTCATTGGTTTCAGGAGGTGAAACTTTTTCTACATTCTCATTGTCAGAACCACTTGAGGCATGATTGCCGTTTTGATGGTTGTACGCTGAAGAGAATCCATTCTTGCTGAATTGTTTTCTTAAGAACGGATCTAAAACATGGTCCTCTCCGGCCAGGCTTTGTTCTAGATCTCCAATTTTCATAGTGCTTTGCGAAATTCGGTTGATGATTTCATCATTCGAAAGAAGGAATTTTTCAAATATCGACTCATTTAAAGTAGACTCCACCAATTCTTCAAATGTAGCTTTAACCCACTCTATGGATAATCCAGAATCATTTGGTAACCACATTTTTGCTCCCTTACCCGTGACAGCTGCGAGCATAATGGCATAAGCTGAAATATCACCCAGTTTGAGATAGTACCATTGATGATTCTTTGTATTAGTATTAAATAGGGTGGTCTTTTGCATTCTCGACTTTACCTCATCTACAGCTTTTTGGTACAATATGGCTACTTCCGGCGCCTTAAGTCCTTCAGAAATAAGCTTTAAAGTATTTGAATTGTCGTTTACAGTTTGCGACCCCAGATACATTTTCAACGTTTCCGTAGGACCTTCAAATATTCTCAATACTCTGGCATCTCTCATAATCTGGGGTAGGATGTTGGGTTCAATATACCCTCTACCTCCCAGGAGTTGTGAAATGTCATCGATTGTTTTCCACAGAAGTTCGGGAAGAATGATCTTACAGGCATTAAAGGCATCTTCGGGAACATCATAATTACTGTCTAGCAGTTCTCCAATTCTGAATACGAGTGTTTCTGTCGCTGGCAGTATGATGGAAATCTTGCTTAGTTTTGCAACGGTAAGCGGATTTTGCAAAAGGTTGCCCGTGGATATTGTTCTTCGCGAAGCGTACCGCAAGCCCAATTGTGCACATCTGTGCATAACACCCAAACATGCGCAACCAATGCCGAACCTGGCATAGGCCATCACATCCTGAGCTACTTCCATCCCTTTTCCCAATTGTCCCAACAACCTATCTTCGGTTATCGTGACATCTTCTAAATAAATCTTGTTTTGTACTACGCTGCGTACACCCATAGTCATGGCCTCCGGTCCCAATTTCAAGCCCTTGTCGCCTTGTCTCAAAGCAAAACCCGTGATTCCTATAAATTTTCCATTTTCTCCTCTTAGATGCGCAAAAGTGCTTATGGTAGATGCCCATGAAGCCAATCCGATCCATTCTTTCTGGCCTCTAATGCTCCATCTGTTTTTACCTGTGGTTTTAGCTATCGAACGTATGCCACGTGGATTGGATCCGGCAGCGGGTTCGGTAAAAGCAAAACTGGATAGTTCCCTTCCTGCGGCCATCCTGGGCAAAACCTCGTCCTGGAATTCTTTTCTAGCGTAATTCACAATTGGTCTTGTACCCAAAGAGTGATTTATTCCGACCATCATCCCAATAGAAAGATCGATTGCCGATAATTGCCTGAAAATTCTGATGCTGTTGACATAGGACATGCCCAAACCGCCATATTTCTTGGGGATTTGAATGCCAAAAAATCCCTGATTGCCAAAATCAAGAATGATATTTGGAGTAATGGAGCGTCGCTCATCCATAAGACTAGAATTGATTCTGGTATTTGCATATTCACGCAACCATTGAATCATTTCATTCGACTTGTTTTGCTCTTCCTGACGGTTACTTGTTAGATTTTCCGTTTGTTTTATGGCTACCGAAGACTCTTCCTCGCCATACCAATGTTTTATTAAGGTCCTGGTAGAATCATCTACTCTTGCGCCTATAATGTTATCTTTAAGTTCACCTTTTATAAATTTATTTTCGACCAGGAATCGACGAATTTTACCACTTGATGTAAGCATGATCGTTGCTGGACGAGCCAAAAAGATTCCAGCAACACGAACCCCATGTTCCGCTGAAATGGCAGATTGAATTGCAAAACAAACAGCTTCGGTATCAATGGATCTCATCTCAGTCCTCTTCACTTCCTGAATTACAAATAAGTGCTGTTGCCCTTCATAATAAGATGAAAAGAAACATGAGGTACAAGCATGAAGTGCCGGATGTGCTTCAGAGGCAGTTCGTTCAATATCCTGAGGATAGTAATTTTTACCTTTAACGATGACCAACTCCTTTATTCTTCCCGTAATGTAAAGATGATCCTGATGTAAGAATCCGAGGTCACCGGTTCTAAAATAAGAATCTCTATTGCCGAGTCGCAGATTAAAATTGGATTCATTGATATCCGGTTTGTTCCAGTATCCTTCGGAGACACTGTTTCCAGATACCCATATTTCCCCAATTTGATTATCCGATAGCGCTTCATGTTTTTGAGGGCATACAATGGATAAGGAATAGTCTTGTGCTACTTTTCCCGAACTTACCAGCCATTCTGAGGTAGCCGGATCATAATTTTCAATGCGGACTTTCTGTTCAGCAAATTTGGATTTATTTATGCTCAAATAGGAAGGCATTTCGGTTTTTTTCAATCCGGAAATGAGGAGAGTGGATTCTGCCATTCCGTAACAATTCAGAAATGAAGATTCTTTAAAACCGTAGGGCTCAAATTTATTCTTGAACTTCTGTAACGTTTCATAATGAATCTTTTCGGCTCCGTTGAAGGCTACTTTCCATGAACTAAGATCTAAACCCTCGCATTCTGATTCCGTTATCTTGTCAATGCATAGATCATATGCGAAATTTGGCCCACCACTGATTACATTTTCTCGTTCTGAGATGAGCTTTAGCCATTTTACAGGACTTTTGAAGAAACTTACAGAGGAAATAAAAGTTACTGGAAAGCCTATAAAAAGAGGCAACATAATTCCTCCGATTAAGCCCATGTCGTGGTAAGGTGGTAACCATATCACCCCTTGTGATGAGGCAGATGCTTGATAGAGTGACTGTATTTGTTCCAAGTTGGCGAGAATATTGGCATGGTTGATTTTGACCCCTTTTGGTGAACCTGTAGAACCGGAAGTGTATTGAAGAAAAGCCAGATCTTTGGGAGTTGCGGAGTAAATATCCGAATAATCATTATCTGGAATCGAGTCTACCATTGAAATATCCAAAAGAAGATTAGTAAGGATACTCTCTTTTTTTACCTTTCGCTCGAATTTTTTAATTAGGGCCTTGGTACAAATGACTGTTGTACAATTGGTGTCTGAAACAATTTTTTCGACGGTGGTCCAAGGCTGTCGCGAATTGGGTGGAACCAACGGAATAGCTACTACACCTGCATAAAGACATGCCATGAACGCTTTGACGAAGATGTTGTGTTCTTCAAATAACAATACCGCATTTTTAATTTCATTTTTCTTGAAATATGCAGCGAGTTTTGAAGCTTCCTGATGTAATTCCAGATTACTTACCGGAACTGAAATACCACTTTTTTCATCATAGTTTAAAAATGCTATTTGTTCAGGGGCTATTTTAGCACGGTCATAGAAAAGTTGATGCAATAAAGATGTCATCTTTTATTAGGTTTTGAATATGGGGTAATTAATATAAAGGTATTATGTTTTAAGGGCTAGAACTGTCTTGTCACCTATTGAGAAATAAATTCTCGTAAATACCAGTAAGGCTTAGCTTGTTAATTTAAATATAACCATAATTTTCAATATACTTAATTTTTGTAAAGAATAGTGTAAACCTGTGTTTTGGTACTATTTCAAATTTGAGCGTCTAAAGCCACTGCTTTTTAAGGATACAATAAACTAAAAAACGGATTCTCATTACCATATATAGGGATCATTGGTATTTGGATTGGAAATATAAATTTGGTTCACTCTTGTATTAATGAGTGAGGGCTTTTTCCTCTGGCCAAAAAGGATAGCCTAAAATTTGTCGTAAGACTTTAAGGCGTAATACCTCACATTAATAAACTAAAGAGATTTGAATGTATTTAAATAAACTACGTGTTCTGATTTGTACCCTCAGAAGTGGACTCTAAATTGTCAAGATTGAATCTTAGTAATCCTGATATGAAGTTTGTTCGTACTCGGAATTATCAATCTGTTTTGGATCTTCAATAATTTTTTTGACCTCAAACGTCGATTTTTTGTTTTTCTTTTTTGTCTTGGTTTCTGATTTCAAAAACATCCCTTCGGGCATTTGGTCTCTTTGTGTGGTAGGCAATAACTCTTTTAAGAATTGACTAAACGATTCCCTCCAGGAGATGGGGAAATCTTCAGAGACATACGTTTTTGTAGTGGTGGCCTCTTCATCCGTTTCCCATTCGTCGCACTTGTAGCCCAATATTTTTTTTGTTTTTCCTGTTTTCTTAACGGTTACCTTGTACGCATCTTCATCTTTATCCGCAGTATATTGTCCATTGTTAATGGCTTGTGCCGCACTTAACATAGAAGGAAGCGCCATGACTTTTTTTCCTTCCTTGTCTTCAGAGTAAACCGCCATGATGTCATTGGTCATATCAAACACCATCATTGTTTTGGCGTCCTTTTCATATTGTGTAATGCCAATGTAGGCTCCATCTTTTCGTAAAAGCATATCCATTTTGGATTTTTCGCCATCGTATTCTTTTGTTTCGCATTTTAATTCCATGTCAAACTCGTAGGAAGGAGGTAGATCAACGGGAACCATAAAGGCTGTAACAAAGTCGTCGTAATTGCGATGTGTAGTTTTTCCATCAATACTATCTTGGACATATCGTTCTCTAAGCATATCGTCAATTGCCTTGTCCACGGGTTTCATGGCTGCTCTAGTAATTTCATCCGAAATGCGTTCAACGATACGATTTTCGATTTCTCGACTCAATTTATCTTGGGTTCGATCAAGAATGCGATTAAAGATTTGTGCGTTGGATTGAAAAGACAAGAGGCTAACCAATAGAATAATAAGATAGGAAGACAATTTCATAGAACGTTCAACTTGATTTTGGTGCTAAGATAGAGAAGAAGAATTAAAAAATAGTGACACTTATGTTAGACAAATGAAAAAAGGGGGGAAACCCTATGGATTGTCGATGATAAATTTCAATCTTGTGTCAATTACAATTGAGATATGAATCAGGAGGCATTAAAATTTAGAAGGAAAATATCAAGCAGCTTTAATTTTTTTCTGTTTAGTTTGACCAAATTACCTTCTCTGGCATGGTGGGGTATACGGTTAAAATCATTGGACGATGAAAATTGTGAAATAACCATGCCGTTTAAATGGAGAACACAAAATCCATTTGGCTCCATTTATTTTGCTGCACAGGCTGGGGCCGCAGAGCTATCTACTGGATTACTTTGTATGCAGGCGTTGAGCGGAAGAGGGAAGTGGTCCATGTATGTCATAGGGTTTGAAGCGGAATATGGTGTGACAGCAAAGACTAAAGTTGTATTTCGATGCGAAGATGGTGGGAAATTGAATAAACTTTTGGATAAAATAGAACAAACGAATGAGCCGGATACGATCACGATGATTTCTACGGGAACAAATACCAAAGGGAAGATGGTGTCCAGATTTAAGATTACCTGGTCTTTTAAAAAGAAAGGATAATGAAGGTTACGGTTGAGCTTTCTCTGTATCCACTACGCGAGAAATACACAGCAGTCATTATTGGGTTTATAAAGTCATTAAAGGAGTATCAAGCCATTCAGGTTCATACTACGGCAATGAGTACCTATGTCACCGGTGAATATGATGCCGTGATGCAATCTTTGCAGGTCGAGTTGAAAAAAATCTATGAAGTCGTACCCGATAGTGCCACGGTCATTAAGATCATACCAAAAGATTTGAATGTTGAAGATGGGTTTTTAAGATTCTAAATCTGTTCATTCTTTACGGTACGAGTTATCAATCATTTTACATGTTATTGACTTACAGCCCACTGGTTTCGTATTCAATAGTATTTGGCAGAATCCCAATGGTATGGTATGGAAAACCTCCAGGTTTCAATTAGTGAATGGATGTTTGTTGATTTGGAAATTGGTTTGTATAAAATGTCACTGACTTGTAGACAATTGTACCGAAAGCCTTAAAAATCAACGGTTAATGAAAAAAGACCGCTTCCAATCACTATTTGAATAATGAATCTACAAACGCCTTTTTGTTGAAAATCTGCAATTGTTCCATTCCTTCTCCAACACCTATATATTTAATTGGAATTTTGAACTGATCGGAAATCCCTAGAACAATTCCTCCTTTGGCAGTACCATCCAATTTTGTAAGGGCTATAGCGGTAACATCTGTGGCTTCTAGAAATCGTTTGGCTTGTTCAATGGCATTCTGTCCTGTAGTGGCATCAAGTACAAGAAGTACCTCATGCGGCGCCCCTGGATATTTTTTGTCGATGGATTTCTTGATTTTGGTCAATTCGTCCATCAAATGACGCTTGGTATGTAATCGTCCTGCGGTATCAATAATTACGGCGTCCAGATTATTGTTTTGAGCATATTGAACCGTTTCGTAAGCTACAGCAGCTGGATCGGTATTCATCCCCTTGGAGTAAAAATGGGCTCCCGATCGTTTTGACCAAATCTCCAATTGATCTACGGCTGCCGCTCGGAATGTGTCGGCAGCACCGAGTACCAATGACTTTCCTTTTTTAATGTATTGATGAGAAATTTTGCCTATGGTAGTGGTTTTTCCTACTCCGTTGACGCCCACTACCAATGTGATGAATGGCTTGTCGTCGGTGGCGAAGTCGTAATCTTCAAGATCTACAGTTTTATTCTCGGTAAGAATCTGAATGATCTCGTCTTTAAGGATGTTATTTAATTCGGTTGTGTTGATGTATTTGTCTCGCGCAACACGTGCCTCCAATCGTTCAATAATTTTAATCGTGGTGTCAAGTCCTACATCCGAGGAAATGAGTATCCCTTCAAGCTCATCAAGAAAAGATTCATCAACCTTAGATTTACCAGCAACGGCTTTTGAAATCTGACTGAAGAAACTCGTTTTTGTTTTCTCTAATCCTTTATCCAGGTCCTCTTGCTTCTCTTTGGTGAAAAATTTCTTGAAAAAACTCATCTGTTATGTTTTTGTAAATGTGTTGTGGAACGAAATGGATGGCTATAAACACCAAAAGGCCTTTCCAAACAGAAAAGCCTTTGAATTTATCTTAAATGGTAAATGCAATTATTTGTTTTCAGCGAAAAATTCTTTCACTTTATCTTTATGCACCATTACTTCTTTGTAAGAGTATTTTCCCGTCGTCGGATTCTTAATACTCTTTACTACTTTTACGAAGTCTCTACCAGAACCCTGGTTCGCCGCTCTTTGTCCAACTCTCGAGTTTTTCGATACTTTAGCCATGATTATTTAATTTCTTTGTGAACAGTATATTTCTTTAAAATCGGATTATACTTTTTTAGTTCCAATCTATCCGGAGTATTTTTTCTATTCTTTTGAGTAACATACCTTGATGTGCCCGGCATTCCTGATGACTTATGCTCTGTACACTCAAGGATGATCTGATTTCTGTTACCTTTTGCTTTCTTAGCCATTTCCTTCTAATTTAAAGTCGTTTATCTAAAAAGTATTAAAGCTTTACGCCAGTATCTACTCCTTTAGCTTCTAATTTTTTCAAATATGCGTAAAGACCCAATTTGTTGATTGTTCTTAATGCGTGTGAAGATACCTTCAAGGTTACCCAACGATCTACTTCTGGAATGTAAAATCTCTTCTTTTGAAGATTAGGTAAAAATCTTCTCTTTGTCTTTCTATTAGAGTGAGAAACATTGTTTCCTGTGATAGGTCTCTTTCCTGTTAATTGACAAACTCTAGACATCGTTTAATCTTTTATATTGTTATTTCTTTGTGACTCCGGAAGGGTTCGAACCTTCAACCTCCTGATCCGTAGTCAGGTACTCTATCCAGTTGAGCTACGGAGCCTAAAATTTAGGTAAATTCAGATACTTCCTTTACCGCCACTTTTAGAATTAGAGCGCAAAGATACACTTATA